>JAFKFE010000903.1 GCA_017308345.1 Alphaproteobacteria bacterium
TGACACGCCGAACCGTGCGGCGACCGCTTCCATGTCGTGCGGCCGCGCCAGACCTATGAGGACCTGATCGGGCTCGATTCGATCCCCGACTGGCTGAAATAGCGGCACGGGGCACCGCCGCGCCCGAAGGAGCAAGGTCATGCAGGCAACGATCACGCGCGAACGCATTGCCGCGGTGGAGGCGCGCATCCGCCCATATGTCCGCCACACGCCGGTGATGCGCGTCGACATGGCGGATTTCGGCCGGCCGGCCTTTCCGGTCGACCTGAAGCTTGAGTGCCTGCAGCATTCCGGCTCCTTCAAGGCGCGCGGCGCGTTCGCCAACCTGCTCGAGCGCCAGGTGCCCGAGGCCGGCGTGGTCGCCGCGTCCGGCGGCAACCATGGCGCCGCCGTCGCCTATGCCGCCATGAAGCTCGGGCACCGGGCCAGCATCTTCGTGCCCGAGGTCAGCCCGCCGGCGAAACTCGAGCGCATCCGCGGCTATGGCGCGGAATTGGTGGTTGGCGGCGCGCGCTATGCCGAAGCGCTGGCCGCCAGCGAGGATTTCGCTGCCAAAACCGGCGCCCTGCAGATCCACGCCTTCAACCAGGAGGAAACGCTACTCGGCCAGGGCACGCTCGGCCTGGAGATCGAGGCGGACCTGCCCGGGATCGACACGCTGCTGGTCGCCGTCGGCGGCGGCGGCCTGATCGGCGGCATCGCCGCCTGGTTCTCCGGACGCATCCGCATCATCGCCGTCGAGCCGGAGGGCGCGCCGACGCTCTATCGCGCCCTGGAGGCCGGCCAGCCGGTCGATGCCCCGGCCGAAGGCATCGCCGCCGATTCGCTGGCGCCGAAGCGCGTCGGCGAGATGATGTTCCCGATCGCCGAGGCCTTCGTCGAACGCTCGATCCTGGTCAGCGACGACGATATCGTCGCGGCGCAGAAAGCGTTGTGGGACCGCGTGCGAATCATCGCCGAGCCGGGCGGCGCCGCGGCCTTCGCCGCCATGCTTTCCAGACGCTATGTGCCGGCCGATGGCGAGCGGGTGGCGGTCCTGGTCTGCGGTTCCAACACGAATCCCGCCAATTTCTGATCATAACCCGGCCAAACCGCTTCACGTTTTTGGAACCCGCCTCGCCTTTGCCGTGTTTGCTGGTATCTTCTGGCGATGACGTCCGGGCTGTTGAAGCCCGGGCAGGAAGGGCCGATGACGGAACGACCTTCGAGCGCGCCTGGCCGCTCGTGCTGCCGCTGCTGATCGTCGTCAGCCTGTTCCTCAGCTTTTCCTGGTTCGGTCTGTTCCCACGCCTGCCCGACGTGGCGCGCATCGGCCTTCTGATCCTGTTCGCGCTGGCGGCTCTGGCGGCGCTCTATCCGCTCCGCTTCTTCCGCATGCCTTCGGCCGCCGAGGTCGACAGGCGCATCGAGGCGGCGAACGAATTGCCGCACAGCCCGGTGCAGGTGCAGACCGACCGGCCGAGCGGCGCCGAGAGCATCTTCTCGCAGGCATTGTGGCGCGAGCACCAGAGGCGCATGGCCGAACGGCTTTCGAGCCTTGGCGCCGACCGGCCGCGCAGCCGCGTGCCGGATTACGACCGCTGGGGCCTGCGCGCCGTGGCGGGGCTGCTGTTCGTCACGGCTTTGGCCTTCTCCTTCGGACCTTTCGGCGGCAGGGTCAGCGACGGTTTCGTTGCCCGCGCCACGCGCGATACCGTGCCGCCGCGCATCGACGCCTGGGTGACGCCGCCCGCCTATACCGGCAAGGCGCCGCTGTTCCTGACCGCCGATGCCAACCAGGCGGTCCAGACCTTCTCGGTGCCGCAAGGCAGCGACGTTTCGCTGCGCGTCACCGGCGGCTCGGGCGAGGAAACGCTGAGCTACGCCGACGCCGGCGGCAATGCGCGCGCTATCGAGCCCGCGGCGCCCAAGGATCCTGCGGCCGCTTCCAGCCAGGCCGCGCCCAAGGTGCGCCAGTTTTCCGGCAAGCTGGACTCGAACGGCACGCTGACGCTGAAATCCGGTGAAAGCGATCTCGGCCGCTGGGCCTTTGCCGTCGTCCCCGACAAGCCGCCGGCGATCCGCTTCGTCGGCGAGCCGAAGCGCGCCGTCAACGGCGCCATCGAGCTCAACTACCAGATCGACGACGATTACGGCGCCGCCTCCGCCAAGGCTGTTTTCGAGCTGTCGGACCAGCCGGCCGCCGGTGCGCATCCGCTCTACGGAGCGCCCGACCTGCCGTTGACGCTGCCGCGGCGCGGCGGCAAGGCGAACGTCGCCAAGACAACCAAGGATCTGACCGAACATGTCTGGGCCGGCACCAGCGTCAAGCTGACGCTGAGCGTCACCGACGACGCCGGCCATACCGCGACCAGCGACACCAGGACGCTTGTGATGCCCGAGCGGCCCTTCGCCAATCCGCTCGCCCGCGCGGTGATCGAACAACGCCGGCTGCTGGCGCTCGACACGAACGCCAAGCCGCGCGTTCTCGACCTCATGGATGCGATCACGCTGCGCCCCGAGGACACCTTCGACAACATGTCGAACTACCTCGCCATCATGAGCGCAAGGAGCCGGCTGAAGCTCTCCGGGAGCGACGACCAGTTGCGCAACGTGGTGTCCTATCTCTGGGAGATCGCGCTCGGCATCGAGGAAGGCAATCTTTCGGCCGCCGAGCGGCGGCTGCGCCAGGCGCAGCAGGCGTTGCAGGATGCCATCAAGAACGGCGCCAGCGATCAGGAGATCGAGAAGGCGATGAAGGAACTGCGCGAGGCGATGAACCAGTTCCTGCAGGAATTCGCCCAGCGCGCGCAGCAGAATCCGAACGCGCCGCAGATGCAGCAGAACGGCCGCGAGCTGCGCAAGAGCGACATCGATCGCATGATGGATCAGATCGAGAACCTGGCCAAATCCGGTGATCGCGACAAGGCCCAGCAGCTTCTCTCCGAGCTGCAGGACATGATGAACAACCTGCAGGCCGGCCGCCAGCAGCAGGGCGGCGAGCAGGACAGCGAGCTGCGCCAGCAGATGGACAAGCTCGGCGACATCATGCGCCGCCAGCAGGAGATGATGAACGACACCTTCCGCCTGGACCAGATGCAGCGCGGGCAGCGTGGCCAGGGCGGCGAACAGCCGCAGTTTGGCGAGGACGGCGAACAGGGCCAGTCCGACGGCCAGCAGCAACAGCCGGGCCCCGGCCAGGACCGCGATCCGCTGGGCCGGCCGAAGATGTCGCCGAAGGATTTCGCCGATGCGCTGAAGCAGCTGCAGGAAGGCCAGGGCCAGCTGCAGAGCGAGCTCGACCAGTTGAAGAAGGGCCTCGAGGGCCTTGGCATGGAACCCAATGAGGGCTTCGGCGAGGCCGGCAAATCCATGGGCAACGCCGAACGGTCGCTCGGCGAGGGCGATGGCGACCAGGCCGTCGGCCACCAGGGCCGCGCGCTGGAGGCGCTGCGCCGTGGCGCCAAGGACATGATGAAGCAGATGCAGGCCATGCAGGGCGATCAGGGCGGCAGCGAGCAGGGCGGCCGCCGGCAGGACGCCGACCGCGATCCGTTGGGACGGCCGCGCGCCACCAACGGCCCCGATGACGGCACCTCGGTCAAGGTTCCCGACGAGATCGACGTTCAGCGCGCGCGCCAGATCCTCGACGCGATCCGCAAGCGGCTCGGCAACGCGCTCAGTCCCGACATCGAGCGCAGCTATCTCGAGCGGCTGCTGGAGTTGAAATAATCCCACAGAGTCGCTTTTGCGGCACGGCCATCGTCAGACGGTCGTTGCCACAGCTCAAACACCGGCCGTCGCGCCTGCCTGCCGGGTCTGCATGAAAGCCTCTCGGATCGCGTTCTCCATGCCGTCGATCGCCTCGCCGGTCGCCAGCGGATTGCGGTGCAGGACGACGTTGGAGGAATCGATGTCGCCGAATCCGTCCGCCGGCGTCAGTTCACGGCAATCGGGCGGGATGTTGCTGCGCGAGATCGGCGCGATCGCCAGGCCGGACGTGACCGCAAGCGTCAAGCCGCCATTGGTGTCGCTGGTGTAGGCGACGCGATAGTCGAGGCCACGCTGCTGCAGCGACTTGATGGCGAAGTC
>JAFKFE010000904.1 GCA_017308345.1 Alphaproteobacteria bacterium
CAAGGACACGCTGACGCTGACGCTGGACGACGGAAAGTCCTATAAGCTCAACGCCGAGACCGATATCGACTCGCTGAAGCCCGGCATGGACATCGTCATCGCCTTTGACGTGACCAATGGCGAGAATGTCGTGACGGATATGCAGTTGCCCGACAGCGACCAGAACTAAATTCAGGTCAGGCCGGCCTGCAAATGGCGGCTTCCTGCGCTTCCGGTGCTCACGTACGAAGAGTACGCTCCGCTCCGGTTCTCGGAACCCACCATTTTCGGCTCGGCCTGACCTGAATTCGATAGGCTGCAGCTTTCAAAGCCAATCCAAACTCCGGCCCTCGAGCCGCAGAAGGCGGTCCTGCGGGACATCGAGGCCGGCGGCTTCCTGCTTGGATAGGCCGGCGACGATGCGGAAGAAGCAGCGGATGACGCCGCCATGGGTGACGCAGACCGTCGGCCGGCGAAGCGCGTCGAGCCAGGGCTTTATCCGCTCCAGCAGCATCTGGTAGCTTTCGGCGCCCTCGCCGGGCGGCCGGAAATCCCACTTGGAGGCCTGGCGGCCGTCGGTCGAGCCGGGGGCGCGTTCCTCAAGCTCGGCGAAGGTGAAGCCCTGCCAGTCGCCAAAGCTTATCTCCACCAGGCGCGGATCGGTGCGATAGCCGGCAGGGTCAAGCCCCATGGCTTCGCGCATCAGCTCCATCGTCTCGCGCGTGCGCCGCATCGGGCTGGCGACAAAGTCGAAACCGTCACCCTTGCCGATCAACGCGGCCAGCCGCCGGCCGTTCCGCGCCGCCTGCTCGCGGCCGAACGCATTGATGTCGGTATCGGCCTGGCCCTGCAGGCGATGCTCGGCATTCCACTCGGTCTGGCCGTGGCGCGCGATGTAGACGAGCGGGTACATCAGGTCTTCCGAGGTCGGGCCAGGGCCTGGACGAAAGGGGCAGGCGGAGCGGATCAGTCCTTGACGGTCGAGATGTCCGGCGCGTCGACCGCCTTCATGCCGACGACGTGGTAGCCGGAATCGACGTGGTGGACCTCGCCCGTCACGCCGCGCGACAGGTCCGACAGGAAATAGACGCCGGAATCGCCGACCTCTTCCTGCGTCACCGTCTGCTTCAGCGGCGAATTGTACTCGTTCCACTTCAGGATGTAGCGGAAGTCGCCGATACCGGAGGCGGCGAGCGTCTTGATCGGACCGGCCGAGATCGCGTTGACGCGGATCTTCCTGGCGCCGAGATCGACGGCGAGATAGCGCACGCTGGCTTCCAGCGCCGCCTTGGCGACACCCATCACATTGTAGTGCGGCATCACCTTCTCGGCGCCGTAATAGGTCAGCGTCAAAAGCGAACCACCGTCCGTCATCAGCGGCTCCGCGCGCTTGGCGATGGTGGTGAAGGAGAACACCGAGATGTCCATGGTGCGCAGGAAGTTGTCGCGCGTCGTCTCGACATAGCGGCCGGTGAGCTCGTCCTTGTCGGAGAAAGCAATGGCATGGACGAGGAAGTCGAGCTTGCCCCAGTGCTTCTCGATGTCTGCAAAGACCGCGTCGAGGCTTTCCGAATCGGTCACGTCGCAATGGCCCGCGACATGCGCGTTGAGCTCGGCCGCGAGCGGCTCGACGCGCTTCTTGAAGGCCTCGCCCTGATAGGTGAGCGCGATTTCGGCGCCGTGGTCGACGCAAGCCTTGGCGATGCCGAAAGCGATCGACCGATTATTCGCGACGCCGAGGATCAGGCCCCGCTTACCGGCCATCAGGCCCTGTCCACCTGCCATGTGCAAGCTCTCCGCAAGAATATCTGCTTTGTGGAGAGCCCTATCGCACAGGCACAAAGCCCCTTCAAGCGCCCAAAAGACACTGTAACAGGAACAAAACTCCCTCGATCAGCCTTTTTGACGGCGCATCAGGGCCTCAAGCTCGGCATCGCCGCCTTCCGGCAGCATCAGCCGAACATGGGCATAGAGATCGCCATGGCCGCCGGCCTTTTCCGGCAGCCCCCTGCCCTTGATGCGCAGCACCTTGTCCGAGCTCGACCATGCCGGCACGTTGACCGCGAGCTTGCCGGTCGGCGTCTCGACCGCCACCTTGGCGCCAAGCACCGCGTCGGCCAGATCGACAGGCAGATCGACATGCAGGTCGCGGCCCTCGATGCGGTAGCGCGGATGGCGGCGGATGTGGATCTTGACCAGCGCATCGCCCGGCTGGCCCGGCCCCTGCTCGCCCTGGCCCTTCAGACGGATCGTCTGGCCGTCCTCGACATAGGCAGGCAGCTTGACCGCCACCTTGCGGCCGTCGGGGAACATCGCCGTCACCTTGTCGGCGACCGCGGCTTCCTCGACGCTGATATCCATGCTGACGTTCAGGTCGGCCGCCTGGGCCGGCTGGCGCCGGTCGCCACGGCCGGCGCCGCGCGCGCCGGAAAAGGCATCGCCGAAGATCTGGCTGAAGATGTCGCTGTTGCCGTCGAACGGATCGCCGCCCGGGCGCCCGGTGCGGAATTCGAAATGCGCGCCGCCGGGGCCTTGCTGGCGCCGGAACCCGGCGAACGGGTCGCCGCCGGCAGCACCCTCAAAGCCCTGGAATTTCGGCTTGCCCTCGGCGTCGATCTCGCCGCGATCATATGCGCCGCGCGCCTTCTCGTCGCCGACGACTTCATAAGCCTGATTGACGGCGGCAAAACGGTCCTTCGCCTTCGGATCATCCGGGTTCTGGTCCGGATGATGCTTCTTGGCGAGCTTTCGGTAAGCCGATTTTATGTCCTTCGCCGATGCGTTCTTGGCAACGCCCAGCACCTCATAGGGGTCGCGCATGCTTCCTGCCTGCAAGAGAGATTGAGTCCACGGTCGCCCAGTATATGCGCCCGGATAGGAAGAAATTCCAGTGGCGCAAGGGGAATTACCA
>JAFKFE010000905.1 GCA_017308345.1 Alphaproteobacteria bacterium
CCAGCAGAACGCAGCGGTCGACGAGATTGCGAAGTCTCTGCCTGCGTCGGCGCCTGCCGCCGACGATGCTGGAGCCCGCGCCCGAGCCGGCATCGCCAAGGCGCAGGAACTGGAATCGCTCTCCCCGGAAGCGAAGGCAGCGCATGCCGGTATCGACCCCGCCACCGGCCAGCCGGCCAATGTCCCGGCCTTCAACCCAGGTGTGAAAGGGTACGACCCGAAAACCGGCGAGATCAACGGCTATTCCAAGACCGGCTCGGCGCTGATGGGCTTGACCGACATGGCGAGCATGGGCTTCGCCGACGAAGCGGCGGCCGGTCTCGGCTATGCCTTGGACAGGGCTCGGGGCGGCAAGACGCCATATTCCGAAATCGTTCAGGACATCCGGGGCGACCAGCAAAAAGCCTATGATATAAACCCGAAGTCGTACATCGCCGGCATGGGTGTCGGCGGCGTCGGCAGCGGTCTTGCATTGGCGAAGAACGGTCTTTCCATGGGCGCGCGGCTCGCTGGGGGAGGCCTGAGCCGGCTTGCGGGCGGCTCGGCGCTCGATGGTGCTTTGTTGGGCGGCATCTACGGGCTGGGCAGCGGCACTGACACGCAGGACCGCCTATACAAGGGCGGTGTCGGCTCGCTTGTCGGTGGCCTCACTGGTGGCGCGGTCCCTTACGCGATTGCCGGAGTTCAAGCGCTTGCCAGCCCGGTCATCTCCTCCATCATGGCCCGTTTCCAGCCCGGCAAGTATGCATCTGCGGCGATCGGTGATGTGCTCAACAAGGCAGGCGCGACGCCTCAAGAGATCGGCCAGCGTCTGGCTGCGGCACAGGCCGACAATCAGCCGGTCTACAATGTCGCCGATGCTTTGGGGCTCAGCGGCCAGCGAGCCTTGTCCACAGTCGCGCGCAACCCAAACGAGGCGCGTCAGGCCGTAATCGAAGCGCTGAACACCCGACAGGCTGGACAGGGCCGGCGCATCACCAACGCGCTTACGGAGGCCTTCGACGCACCTGACACCGCCGCGCAGCGCGCCAACGCGCTTGAAACAGCACGCGCCACAGAGGCGAGCGCTCTTTACGGACAGGCGCGCCAGCAGGCCACGCCTGTCGACGTTTCGCCAGCGGTGCAGGCGATCGACAACGTTCTGCAGCCAGGCGTTCACTCCATCGCCAGGCCGAATAACCAGATCGCGCATGACAGCATCGAGGGCGCACTGGCCCGCGTCCGCTCGATGCTCACCGACGGTCGATCGAACCTGACGGACTTCAACGCGGTTTTCCGCGCGAAGCTCGATCTGGATGACATGATCACCAAGGCTGAGAACCAGGGCGCCGGCAACCGCGCGCATTACCTGGGCAACGTTCAACGCATCCTGGACGACACTTTGGCCAAAGCCTCAGCGCCATACGCGAGGGCTCGGGATGCTTTTGCGGCGGCCTCTCGACGCATCGAGGCAGTCGGCGCCGGCAAGTCGGCGGCGATGCGCGGGCGCGCACCGGACACCGTGTCCGTTTACAACGCCATGACGCCGGAAGAGCAGGCAGCGTTCCGCGTCGGCTACGCGGATCCGCTCATCGAGCAGACACAATCGGCCGCCGTGGGGGTCGACAAGTCCCGGCCTCTCATTTCCGATGCCACCGGCATGGAATTCCCAGTGGTGACCGCTCCGGGCCGCGGTCCTCGCCTGTGGAATCAACTCGGCCGCGAAAAGACGATGTTCGAAACCCGCAATGCGGCGATCGGCGGATCGAGGACAGCCGACAATCTGGCTGATTCCTCCGGCATGGCGCAGTTCGACCCGACCGTTCTCGCTCGTCTGTTCCGCGGCGATTTTGCTGGGGCGGCGCTCGGCGCGCTTGGTCGGACGTTGAATGAGGCCAGGGGCTTGCCGCCTAGCGTGCTTTCGCGTGTCGGCAATACCCTGATGCTTACCGACCCGGCCGCTGCGGTGCAGGCTTTGACGGCTGGCGCTACACGGAATGCGACGAAGAGCGGGAATCGGGCGGCCTTGGTTGCGATCATCAACGCGTTGTCGTCACGACAGACGTCAGCGCTGACTGGTCCCTGAGAACGGCCATTTGTTGCCGGTGATGTCGACCACCCAACTGATCAACACGCCAGCAGTGAACGCGCCGATTCCAACCGCGATCCAGTCGGGTTTGAAGAAATAGAAATACCAAGCCCATTGCAGGGCCAGGACGGCCAGCAGCGCCCACCAGATGGCGTTTGTCGGCCGGCGCTCGTTCGGATCGTGATCGATCTGCATGGCGCGAAATATGCCCCTGCGGCTGAATTTCATCAATAGACGTCGGAGAATTTGCCCATGCCCCGCGACGGAAGCGGCGTGTATTCGAAGCCTGCTGGCATCGACGCATCGCCCAACACGACCATCGAAAGCGCCGACTGGAACGCTTTTACAGCCGATGTCGAGCAGGATCTGAACACCGCTCGGCCGGTGGTTGCTGGCGGCACGGGCTCGGCCACTGCCGTAGGCGGCAGCGACAACCTGAGCAAAGCAGGTGCCGATATGGCATCAGCTTCGACACTGAACCTGGCGAATGCCACGGGAACGCAGATCAATGTCACCGGCACCACGACCATTACCGCCTTGGGCACGGTTGCGGCCGGCGCCGAGCGCGAGCTGATCTTTGCCGGCTCTCTCACTCTGACTCACAATGCCACGACGCTCATCCTGCCAGGCGCGGCCAACATCCAGACCGCCGCGGGAGACGTGGCCAGGATGCGCTCTATCGGCGGCGGCAATTGGCGTTGCATGTCCTACCAGCGGGCAAGCGGCCAGCCGATTGGCGGCCTGTCTCAGCAGCCGATCACGCTAAAGCAGAGCGCTGCGCCAACACCGACGGCCGAAGGCGATATTCAGTGGGAC
>JAFKFE010000906.1 GCA_017308345.1 Alphaproteobacteria bacterium
GAAGCCGAGATGCTGCGCACCCCGAACTTCGGCCGCAAATCGCTGAACGAGATCAAGGAAGTGCTGGCGGCCATGGGCCTGCACCTCGGCATGGAAGTGCCGGACTGGCCGCCGGAAAACATCGAAGACCTCGCCAAGCGTTACGAAGACCAATATTGAGCATGAATTCCAAGGATCGGCGGCGTAAGCCGCTCGATCCGACGGTCATGCGGAAAACCATCAGAGGCCGTGGCCTCCTGAACAACTGAAGAAGGAAAAGAGCCATGCGCCACGGTTTCAAAGGCCGTCGTTTCGCCCGGAGCATCAGCCATCGCAAGTCGATGTTCGCCAACCTCGCCGTGTCTCTGATCGAGCACGAGCAGATCGTCACCACCCTGCCGAAGGCGAAGGACCTGCGTCCGATCGTCGAGAAGCTCGTCACGCTCGGTAAGCGCGGCGACCTGCACGCCCGCCGCCAGGTGATCGCGCAGATCGGCAATGAAGGCGTCGTCAAGCGTCTGTTCGAGACCCTCGCCCCCCGCTACGCCAATCGCAACGGCGGTTATCTGCGCATCATGAAGGCAGGCTTCCGCAAGGGCGACAACGCCGCGATGGCGGTCATCGAGTTCGTCGACCGCGACACCTCGGCCAAGGGCGCCGCCGACCGCGCCCGCCTCGAGGCTGAAGGCGCCAACGAGGAAGCCGCGGCCGCCTGAGGCCCGCGTTTCGTCAATGACTTCAAGGGGCCTTCGGGCCCCTTTTTGCATTTGGAAGATGTTTGGCTCGGGCGACGCCTTTTAGATTCACGCTTTTGCGCGACAAGTGTCGCATTTGTGTGCATTAGCCTTTCATTCTGCACAATCGTCGGGACAATGGCGCCCGATCTGGAGGGATTCGGAAATGTACCTCAAACGACTGGTTCTTGCCGCGGTTTGCGCGCTGGCCGTCTTCATCGCGGCACCGGCCGCAAGACAGGCCTTTGCCGAGGATGCCGCCAAGCCGGCCGATCCGGGTCTCTCCGACGTGCTGACCGATCTCTTGCATGGCGTCGAGGGCGAAAATGGCGCATCCGGTCCCGAAAAACGCGTGCCCTTCGGCCGCGAGCAGGTGCAGCTCTCCTTCGCGCCGCTGGTCAAGCAGACGGCGCCTGCCGTGGTCAATGTCTATGCCTCGCAGACCGCCAAGGTGACGTCGCCTTTCGAGGGCGATCCCTTCTTCGAGGAGTTCTTCGGCCGCGCCCAGCCGCGCGCGCAGTCTTCGCTGGGCTCGGGCGTGCTGGTCGATCCGAGTGGCGTCATCGTCACCAACTACCACGTCATCAAGGATGCCGACGAGGTCAAGGTCGCGACGGCGGACGGCCGCGAGTTCACCTCCAAGGTCATGCTCAAGGACGAGACGCTCGATCTCGCCGTGCTCAAGATTTCGGCCGACAAGCCGTTCCCGGTGATCGCCATCGGCGATTCCGACGCGCTTGAGGTCGGCGACCTGGTGCTGGCGATAGGCAATCCGTTCGGCGTGGGACAGACAACCACCAGCGGCATTGTCTCGGCACTGGCCCGCAGCCATATCGGCGTTTCGGATTCGGGCTATTTCATCCAGACCGATGCCGCCATCAACCCCGGCAACTCCGGCGGCGCGCTGATCAACATGGGCGGCCAGTTGGTCGGCATCAACACGGCGATCTACAGCCGCAGCGGCGGCTCGATCGGCATCGGCTTCGCTATTCCCGCGAACATGGTTCGCGCCTTCGCCGACGCCGCCAAGGCCGGGCTCGATTTCTTCGAGCGGCCCTATATCGGCGCCGAATTCGAAGCGGTGACGCCACAGATCGCCGAATCGCTCGGTATGGAAAAGCCGACCGGAGCCTTGGTCTCATCGGTCGAAGGCGACGGACCGGCCGGCAAGGCCGGCTTGAAGCCCGGAGATGTCATCCTGTCGCTCAACAACACACCGGTGGAAAGCATCGAGGCGCTCGACTATCGCATGGCGACGCTCTCGATCGGCACCAAGGCGACGTTCGCCGTGCTGAGCAAGGGACAGCAGGCGACGCTCGAAATCCCGCTGGAGCGCGCGCCGGAAGGCGCCAAGCCCACCGAGGTCACCTTGCGTGGCCGCAGTCCTTTTGCCGGCGCCAAGGTCCAGGAACTGTCGCCCAGGCTTGCCCAGCGGCTTGGGCTGCGCACCGATCTCAAGGGGGTCGTCGTCATCGATATCAGCCGCGATTCGCCAGCCGCCGATTTCGGCTTCCAGCCCGGCGATATCGTGCGCGAGGTGAACGGCACCACCATCGACACCGCTGCGACATTGGCGCAGGTCGCCCAGCAGGACACACGCTGGTGGCGCTTTACCGTCGAGCGCGGCGGGCAGATACTGCGCCAGGTGTTGCGCTACTGAGGCGATCTTCCCATTTAGAGCATGCTCCCGAACCGAAGGTCAGCCTGGCAAAAAGTGCGAACCGGCTTTCGGATAGGGATCGCGTTTCAAGCAAAAGACTTTCATGGCCGATCTGTTCAGTTCCGATGAACCAGAGAAGGCGCCGCCCGGGCGGCCGCTGGCCGATCGGCTGCGCCCGAAGAACCTCGGCGAGGTCGTCGGCCAGGAACATCTGACCGGTCCCGACGGCGCGCTGACCAGGCTGATCGATTCCGGCTCGCTCGGCTCGATGATCTTCTGGGGCCCGCCCGGCACCGGCAAGACGACGGTGGCGCGGCTGCTGGCCGGCGAGACCAATCTCGCCTTCGAGCAGATCTCGGCCGTGTTTTCCGGGGTGGCGGATCTGAAGAAGGTCTTCGAGGCCGCCAAGCTGAGACGCGCCAACGGCCGCCAGACGCTGCTCTTCGTGGACGAGATCCATCGCTTCAACCGCGCCCAGCAGGACGGGTTTCTCCCCGTCATGGAGGAC
>JAFKFE010000907.1 GCA_017308345.1 Alphaproteobacteria bacterium
CCGCCGCATTCAGCTCGCTGGGCTCGAGCTCGACGAGCGGCTGGCCCTGCTTGACGGTCTGGCCTTCGCTGACGAGGACATCCCGCACGGTGCCGGTAATCTGGCTTGCGATGTTCACACGATACGGGGATTCCACATGGCCGCTGGCGACCACCGTTTTCACCAGGTCGCCGCGCACCACCGGATAAACAACAACCGCGGGGCCGATGAGCCAGCGCGCAAGGAGCCATGCCGCCACCGCCGCCGCGAGCAACAGCCCGGCGAAAAGCCATTTGTTGGCGGACAGAAAGGGAAGGAAGGTTCGTCTTACCGGCCCCAGGGCGTGGGGGTTGAACTGCGTGTTTGTTTGCAGCATCGCGATCTCGTCCTAACAATCCGTGGGATGCTAGGGCGGAGTCGCGTCCGACGTTTTGCGTCAAATCAATTGTCTTGCGGTTCGCGCCACCAATCGCGCGTCCGGGCCGCCGGCTGTCGTCAGCGTCCTGTCAGGCGCCGCTTGCTAGACGGCGCTTGCGACCTTTCATGTTTCAAAGCAGCCGCCAGCCATGGTCGCCGGATGGCGGACAGGAGCACTTCGAATGCAGTTTCTGAGAATTGGACTGGCGTTGACCACGATGGCGGTTGCGGCCCCGGCGTTCGCGGATTCCATGATCAACGTCAAGTTGTGGGACAAGAACGGCGACATGAACGCCGATGCCAAGATGGGGATGGGCATGCCGGCGAACATGAGCATGGCGATGATGAAGATTCAGCTCGACAAGAAGGTCGTGCCGGCCGGCAAGGTCACCTTCGACGTGACCAACACCTCGAAAGACACGGTCCATGAAATGATCGTCGTGCCCGTGGCGGACCCTCAAAAGACAACGCTGCCTTACATCTCGAACGAAAACCGTGTCGATGAGGACGCGGCCGGCCATCTGGGCGAAGTCTCGGAACTCGATCCGGGCAAGTCAGGCTCATTGACGCTCGACCTCAAGCCGGGCTTCTACGCTGTTTTCTGCAACATCCCCGATCACTTCATGAACGGCATGTGGGCCACCATCAAAGTCCAGTGAGACGGCACCTCCAGTGAGACGGCACCGGGCACGCCCGCCGGCGAGACGAGGCGTGCCCGGACAGGGAAACCGCGCTCGCGAGCTGTGAACGGCCGAACGCCATCGCGATAGGGATTGTAATCATGCGCGGGCTCGGAGCCCGTCGCATGGAGCCCTCCAGGCAGGACGCTTAGGCCCAAAGGAACTATTCGCGTCGAGGCGAGCGGAGCCCCGGCTGGGTCAGGCGGCTTCTATGGCGCTCTTGATCGACATCACGGGATGCTTGACGAAGTCCTTGGCGATCTCGCCGACGAGCTTGGCGCTCAACGCCGGCTGATAGTGCCTTCGCATCTCGCCAAGCGTGCGCGGATCGGCGATCACCAATACATGCTCGCAGGCTTTCTCGTGGGCCTGATGGTTCAGGTAGTTCGCGATCGACGCGGCGAAGTCGTCTTCTCCCAGCCGGGATTCGTCCGGATTAGCGGTTGAACTGCGATGCCTGCCGCCGGATCCGGCGTGAGCCATTTCAAGGACGGAATCCTCTGCTTCGATCAGCCCGATATGAGGTTCGTGTCCCTTGTTGTGAAACAGCCGCAGGCTCTTGCCATCGGTCACCGCGACAAGAGCGCCGTTATTCAGGATCATTTTTTTCTCCGAAGCCGGATCGCCGAACGCTGCTGCGCCGCCGATCATTTCATTGCCGTTGTCAGGCAGGTAACCCCCGATGGAGCAGCCTCGCTTTGACCTTGATCAAAGCCGGGACAGTTCCGGTTCGTGATGCCGAAGATGCCGTTCTAAGTCGGGCAGAAGGCGGAATGCAGCGCCTCGATGACAGTCAGCACCTCCGGGCGGGTTATCCGGTAGTGAACCGTCGTCCCCTCGCGGCGGGCCTCGACCAGCCCGTCCGCCCTCAGCCGCATGAGCTGCTGCGACATCGGCACCTGGTCGATGTTGAGCAACTCGCGCAGTTCAGCCACGGAGCGCTCCTCGCTTCCCAGCGCACAAAGCACGAGCAACCTCTGCGGGTGAGAGAGGCTCTTCAGCAGCTCAGCCGCCTCTCCGGAGGCAGGGATCATATCTCTTACATTCATGTTCTTGAATTTATATTCTTTGAATGTTACATGCAAGGTCGCGGATCGGGCCTTCTGGCGGATTAGCTTACAATGGAGCCGCCCGGGTTGGGAATTTTGAGCCCGATCAATGTGCGACGGCGTGAGCCGGGCGCATGTTCAAAAAATTATGGAGGAAATGATCTTGTCTCATATCGTCGTTCTAGGAGCAGGCCTTGGCGGTACGATCATGGCCTATGAGATGCGGGAAAGGATGCGCAGCGAGGATCGGCTGACCGTCGTCAACCAGGGGTCGGTGTATTCGTTCGTTCCGTCCAATCCCTGGGTCGCCGTGGGCTGGCGCAGCCGCGACGACATCAGCGTCGACCTTGCCAGGACCTTCGAGCGGCGCGGCATCACGCTCCGTCCCGAAGGCGCGAGGAAGGTGCTTCCGAAGGAGAACCGGATCGAGCTCAATGACGGCTCGTTCGTCGACTACGACTATCTGATCGTCGCGACCGGGCCCGATCTCGCCTTCGATGAGGTGCCCGGCCTTGGCCCCTCGGGTCATACGCAATCGGTCTGTCATGTCGATCATGCCTTGGCGGCCAAGGACAAGTTCGACGAACTGATCAGAAAGCCGGGGCCGGTGGTCGTCGGCGCCGTTCAGGGGGCCTCGTGCTACGGCCCTGCTTACGAATTCGCCTTCATCCTCGACACCGCGCTGCGCAAGGCAAAGGTACGCGACCAGGTGCCGATGACGTTCGTGACGCCGGAGCCCTATATCGGCCATC
>JAFKFE010000908.1:0-2876 GCA_017308345.1 Alphaproteobacteria bacterium
CCATACAGGGCGCCGGCGGCGGCGGCCTCTTCGCACTGGCCCAGACGGTCATCGGCGATCTCGTGCCGCCGCGCGAGCGCGCCCGCTACGCGGCCTGGGTTTCCGGCACCTGGGCGGTGGCCAGCGTCGCCGGCCCGCTGCTCGGCGGCGTTTTCGCCGAACACCTGCACTGGTCGCTGATCTTCTGGATCAACCTGCCGATCGGCTTCCTGGCCATGGCGATCATCAACAACCCTCTGAAGAAGCTGCCGATCGCGGCCAGGCACCACCGTATCGACGGGCTGGGCGCGTTGCTTCTGGTCGTCGCCACCGCGATGCTGCTTCTGGCGCTGAGCTGGGGCGGCGGCACCTACCCGTGGTTCTCATCGCAGATCCTGGGCCTTGTGGCCTGTTCCGCCGTGTTCTGGGCGCTCTTCGCGCTGAGGCTGCTCAAGGCCGCGGAGCCCTTGATCTCGCTCGACGTGTTGGGCAACCCGATCGTGCTCGCCGGCACTCTGTCGATGTTCCTGCTGCAGGCCGCGAATATCGGCGCCTCGGTCTATCTGCCGGTCTATCTGCAATCGGTCGTCGGGCTTTCGGTCAGCGGATCCGGCACGGCCATGCTGGGCCTCCTGCTCGGCACCGTTGCCGGCGCCGCCTTCAGCGGCCGCGTGATCCCACGCTTCATCCACTACAAGCGCATCGCCATGGTCGGCGTCAGCCTGGCGATCATATGCGTCGGCGTGCTCAGCGCCATCGCCGAACGGGCCTCGCTGCTCGAAGTCGAAATCCTGACGACGCTGATCGGCCTGGGCAGCGGCACGACTTTTCCGGTCAGCACCATCTCGGTCCAGAACGCGGTCGACCGCGCGCATCTCGGCGTCGCGACGGGCGTTCTGACCTTCCTGCGCACGCTGGGCGGCGCGCTTGGCGTCGCCATGCTCGGCGCCGTTGCGCTCGGCTACGGGCTGCCATTGGCCGCCGAGGGCTCGCAGACACATATCCAGCTGACTTCGGCGATGCCGTTCGTGATGATCTTCATCACCGCCGGCGTCACGCTTGTCCTGGCGCTGATCGCGCTGGCGCTGATGCCGGAAAAGCCGCTGCGCGGCCACGACGAGCAAGCGGCGCCCGTGCTCGCGGAATAAGCGCGTCAATCGTGGACGCCGAGCTTCTTCTGCAAACTGGTCGACGAGGTCGTGTACTGGAAGACGATGCGCTCGCCTGGGCTGATGATGCGCTTGGCGGCCTGCGCCATAAGCGCCACCTCGTGGAAGCCTGACAGGATCAGCTTGAGCTTGCCCGGATACCAGTTGATGTCGCCTACGGCGAAAATACCCGGGATCGACGTCTGGAACTTCTCGGTATCCACCGGGATAAGGTTCTCGTGCAGGTTGAGGCCCCATTCGGCGATCGGCCCGAGCTTCATGGTGAGGCCGAAGAATGGAAGCATGCGGGTACACGGGATCTCGACGTCGCCGTCCGGACCGCCCTTGATGGTCGCCGACGACAGCTGGCCGCCGGTGCCGGCAAGGCCGCTGACCTGACCGACCAGGAACTTGAGCTGCTTCATTTCCTGCAGGGCATACATCTTGTTGACGCTATCGGGCGCGGCCCGGAATTCCGGCCGCCTATGAACCAGCGTCACGCTTTTGGCGATCGGTTGCAGGTTGAGCGTCCAGTCGAGCGCCGAATCGCCGCCGCCGACGATGACGAGATCGTGGCCGCGGAATTCCTCCATGCGCCGGACGGAATAAAAGACGCTCTTGCCCTCATAGTCCTCGATGCCCGGAATGGGCGGGCGCTTGGGCTGGAACGAGCCGCCGCCGGCGGCGATCACCACGACCTTGGCCTCGAACAGCTCGCCCTCGTCGGTCGCCACGCGGAAGCTCCCATCCTCAAGCGTCTGGAGGCTCGACACCATGCGGTTGAAGGTGAAGTCCGGCTTGAACGGTGCGATCTGCTCCATGAGCTTGTCGACAAGACCCTGGGCCGAGATCGTTGGCCAGCCGGGAATGTCGTAGATCGGCTTTTCGGGATAAAGCTCCGCGCACTGGCCGCCGGGACGGTCGAGAATGTCTATGAGATGGCACTTCATGTCCAACAGGCCGAGCTCGAACACGGCGAACAGGCCGATCGGCCCTGCCCCGACGATGAGAACGTCCGTCTTGATGGTCTCGCTCATGCGCTGTGCTCCCTTTTGGGAATGGAGCGAGACTGCATGAGCTATCGCCTGCTGCCAAGCAGCCAAAGCGAAGAAATTGGCCGTTGGCCCAAGGCGTGTCGAGATTCAGGTCAGGCCGAGTCGAAAATGGCGGATTTCGAGAACCGGCCTACGCCGGCCGTAGCCTTCATAGAGCGGAGATACTTGTGAGGGCTTCGGTCGGCGAAGGCCGGAGCGGAGCGTACTTAATGTATGTGAGCACCGGAAGCGCAGGAAGCCGCCATTCGCAGGCCGGCATCACCTGAATATCGGCGCGACTTATCCCTGGCGTTCGGGAACGCGCACGACCAGGCCGTCCAGCGCGTCGCGCACCTTGATCTGGCAGGACAGGCGAGAATTCGGCCGGACATCATAGGCGAAGTCCAGCATATCCTCTTCCATCGCCTCCGGCTCTCCGACCTCGGCCGTCCAGGCTTCGTCGACATAGACATGGCAGGTCGCGCAGGCGCAGGCGCCGCCACATTCGGCCTCGATGCCGGGCACCGCGTTGCGGATGGCGTTTTCCATGACCGTCGAGCCGTTTTCGGCGTCCACGTCAAATCGGGTCCCGTCATGGGCGATGTAGGTCAGCTTGGTCATTAAGTCACCTGAGGAGTCGCAGCCGAGATAATCACTCCACCGGACAAGTCAACTGCGGCGCGAAAGCGCCACGAAATGACGTTTTTTAAAAAGG
>JAFKFE010000908.1:2892-3755 GCA_017308345.1 Alphaproteobacteria bacterium
CGGCTGATGCCGGCGATGAAATCGCGCACTTCCTCGATCAGCGTGCCGAGCCTCTTGAGCGCCCGGACGTCTTCCGGCTGCTTTTCGATGATCGCCGCGCAATCGGCGACCGCGAAGGCGCCGATTGCGCGCGCGGAGCCCTTCAAGCCATGCGCAAGAAGCACCCTTTGCCTGGCGTCGGCGTCGGTGATCTGATCGCGAACGGTGAGCGACTGCTGCACGAAGAGCGCCAGCACCTCCCGTTCGAGGTCGCGGTCACCCATCGTCTGACGCGCCAGATGGCCAAGATCCACCGGTCGGGCTCCAGCCATCCCGGAGGCGTCGCCCCCCGGCATGGAAAATGCAATACCACTTTGGCCACGCATACGCACTGCAACTCCATCAAGCGGGCAGACGAGCCCGGGAAAATAGGCGACTCCCGTCGCCAACAGGTTAACGATTGCGGGGGAAAAATGTTGTCACGGAGGCAGCCGGATCACGTCTCCGTTAACCTTATATTTAAAGTTTTACGTATCGCCCGGAATGCATGTTTTCTTTACCCCTGTGTGTCATTACGATACGAAGGTCCATTTTTCAGCCTCCTGCTCGGGATAGACAAGCCAGAATCGGGCCAGAATCAGGCCAAAATCATAAGTCCCGCGGCAGCTAGTACAGGGTAGCGAAGGCATGGCTAAGAAACCAACGACGACCAAGTCTCTCGAGAATGACGTAGCCGCGGAACTGGAAAAGGCGCTGGACCTTGACCTTAACGGCGACGAAGGTGGCCTCGACATGGCGGCGTCGATGGAGGATCTCGAGGCGCAGATTTCGGCGGCGGCCGACGAGCTCGCGCGCGAGGGCCGCAGCCAGAGAGCGGAGCCGGC
>JAFKFE010000909.1 GCA_017308345.1 Alphaproteobacteria bacterium
CCGTGACGAAAGAGAGGGGGACAGCCTACGCCAGCAGATGAATCGCCAGTTCGGCGCATGGTACGAACGGCTTGCGTGCGCGGATGGACCGTTCGATGCCGCGCCGGCGTCTCCGGCGGCGCTCGACGTCAGGTTCTCGAACCTGTGCAACTTCAAGTGCCGAAGCTGCTGGCACGGCGCCAGTTCGAAGTGGTTCACCGATGGCCGCGCCATAGGCGTTACCGCAAGTGACAAGGCCGAGATCAAGAGCTTTGCTTCCGCCACCGAGATGCTGGGCCAGATGTCGGGTTGGATCGACAATATCGAGTCGATCTATTTCGCTGGTGGCGAACCGCTTTTGATGGAAGAGCACTACAGGCTGCTCGATGCGCTCATCGAAGCCGGGCGAACCCATGTCCGCCTGCGCTACAATACGAACATGTCCGTCACGGGCCTGGGTGAAAGATCGATATTCGAGCTTTGGAACGCATTCGAGAATGTCAGCGTTCAGGCAAGCGTCGACGACATCGGGGGCCGCGGTGCCCTCATTCGGCCCGGCTTTGCCTGGCCGTTGTTCGTCGCCAACATCACCCGGCTGCGACGGGAGTGCCCGGGTGTCGACCTGGAGTTCGGCATAACGGTCTCGGCTTTGAACGTTGGCACCTTGGTCGAGCTCCTGGATGCCCTGCGACACGAATGCGACGCCAAGGCATCCGAAATCCATATGCATTCCCTGCAAGAGCCGAAATTCATGCGCACGCAGGTGCTTCCGAGGCGGCAAAAACGCAAGATCGAGGAAAGGTTGCGTTCCTTCCTGGCGCAAGCGGAGCCGGGCGACGGCGCTGAGCAAATGCAACGCTACGTGAATGGCGTCGTCGGCTACATGCGGTCCGAGGACCTGGCGTCCGAGCTGCCAAGGCTGGCAAAGCGGATGGACGCGCTTGACCGGCTGAGATCCGAATCGACGTCGGATGTCCTGAAGGAAATTGGTCCGATTCTTGTATCGGCGCACGGTCTGTCGGGTACCGCGAGACGCTTCGTCTCGGCCGCGCGCCGTGTCGTAACCGCCTTCCGGCGATGAACCGCGCCTTCAAGGACGTACTGACGCCGGGCTGACACCCGCTGCCGGGCTGGCCGTGGCGGCTTGCACGATGGGTTGGAGATGCTGAGGGGGCTTTTGTCAGGCGAATCTTTCCCAAGCCGGCAAGCCTGCCGGCTGCGAGTGCCAAGCCTGTGAAGCAGCCCCCCTTCAGGACGGGTCGCCTGACCCACCGTCGCGCATCAATGTTTCGTAGTCACGGCCGCCGTAGAGAATATCGACGATACGAACGACATCGTTTTTCGACCACATAGGCGATTACGGCAGAGCGTTCGAAAGGGACGGTTCGCAGGCCTGGTGTGATATCGTTGCGGGAGCGGCCACCGTAAGGGGCGTTGCCGATGCTTTGGCAGCGATCTTCTATGCGCAGAACGAATTTCAGGGCGGTGCGAGGATTTCCGCTGGCCTCAGCTATGTGCCTGAAAATATTGGCGAGATCGTCTCTTGCGCTTTGGCGGTATTCGACTTCAAGCCGCTGAATCATCGTCGGGGCTCGAATACCCGGCAAATAGTCCCTGAAGATGGGCGCGAACCTTTTCTCCCGAAAGATTCGGCCTCCGGTCGTCGATCGATGCCTTTACGCGAGCCCGTATCGAGGCCATGCGCTCCGCGTGCTCTTCCTCCTCGCGCTGGAAGGCGCGCAACGCCGCGCGAATAACCTCGCTGGCGGAGCCAAACGAGCCATCCTCGACTCTTTCGCGTATCATGCGGGCCATGGCCGGCGTGACGGTGATGGACAGTTTCTCGGCGGATTCCATAGCGACGCTCCAACACGGAGGTAGTATAATATCCTACTCGTGTTCGACGTCAAACGCCAGCCAAAGCTTATTCCGCAGCCTGTGCCTGTGGCGGCAGCCCCAGCCAATCCCTGCAGTTGGCCAGCGCGCGCGAAGTGATGGCGTGCCTTTTGGCGACGGTCTTATCCTTGCCGCGCAGGCGCTTGCCCTCGATCTTCGGCGCTTCCACCGGCGGGAACAGGCCGAAATTGACATTCATCGGCTGGAAGGAGCGTTTGCCCGGCTCATCGTCCGAGACGATATGGCCACCCGTGATGTGGTTGAGCAATGCGCCAAACGCAGTGGTCGCGGGCGGCAGCGAAGCCGCGTGGCCGAGCCGTTCGGCGGCGGCGAAGCGGCCGGCGAGCAGGCCGATGGCAGCGCTTTCGACATAGCCTTCGCAGCCGGTGATCTGGCCGGCAAAGCGCAGGCCGGGGCGCGATTTGAGCTGCAGCGAGGGGTCGAGCAGCGTCGGCGAGTTGATATAGGTGTTGCGGTGCAGGCCGCCGAGGCGCGCGAAGTCGGCGTTTTCGAGCCCCGGAATGGTGCGGAAGATGCGCACCTGCTCGGCATGCTTCAGCTTGGTCTGGAAACCGACCATGTTGTAGAGCGTGCCCAGCGCATTGTCCTGGCGAAGCTGCACCACCGCATAGGCCTTGACCGACGGATTGTGGGCATTGGTCAGGCCCATCGGCTTCATCGGTCCGTAGCGCAGCGTCTCGACACCGCGCTCGGCCATCACCTCGATCGGCAGGCAGCCGTCGAAATAGGGTGTGCCCTCCCACTGCTTGAACTCGGTTTTTTGTCCCTCCAGCAGCGCCGTCACGAAGGCGAAGTACTGGTCCTTGTCCATTGGACAGTTGATGTAGTCCTTGCCGGTGCCGCCGGGGCCGACCTTGTCGTAGCGCGACTGGAACCAGGCGGTGTCCATATCGATCGTGTCGAAATGCACGATCGGCGCGATCGCGTCGAAGAAAGCCAGAGCGTCGGCGCCGGTGGCCTCGGCGATGGACCG
>JAFKFE010000910.1 GCA_017308345.1 Alphaproteobacteria bacterium
CACCACCAATCCGTCGCTGATCCTGAAATCGGGGGGCAAGATCGCCGAAGTCACCAAGCAGATCTGCGACATCGTCGAAGGTCCGGTGTCGGCCGAGGTCGTGGCGACCGAATACAAGGACATGATGGCCGAGGCGAAGATCCTGGCCAAGATCGCGCCGAATGTCGCCATCAAGGTGCCGCTGACGCTGGACGGCCTGAAGGCCTGCAAGACGATCCGCACCGAGATGAACCGCATGGTCAACGTGACGCTCTGCTTCTCGGCCAACCAGGCGCTGCTCGCCGCCAAGGCCGGCGCCTCCTTCATCTCGCCCTTCGTCGGCCGCATCGACGACACCGGCGCCGACGGCATGGAGCTCATCTCCGAGATCCGCACCATCTACGACAATTACGATTTCAAGACCGAGATCCTGACGGCCTCGGTGCGCACGGTGAACCACGTCAAACAGGCGGCGCTGATCGGCGCCGACGTTGTCACCGCGCCGCCGGCGACGCTGAAGGCGCTGGTCAACCATCCGCTGACCGACAAGGGCCTGGCGCAGTTCCTGGCCGACTGGGCCAAGACCGGCCAGAAGATCGGCTGATGCCAGCATCTCGTCAGAACAGAAAAAGGCCGGGTGACCGGCCTTTTTTGTTCAAACGGTGCGCGAAGGCGTGCCGAGATTCAGGTCAGGCCGAGCCGAGAACGGTGGTTTCGAGAACCGGAGCGGAGCGTACTGAAGTACGTGAGCACCGGAAGCGGAGAAAACCGCCGTTCGCAGGCCGGCCTCACCTGAATATCGGTACGCCTCAGGCTTTCTTGCCGTGCCTGGCCAGGTCCTGCGCGATCGACAGCCGCAAAAGGTCGGCCAGCTCGCGCGCGGCGCGGTTCTCGGCGTCGATCTGCGCCCGGTAAGCCGCGAATTCCTGGCGCGGCTTGTCGAAGGATGAGGGAATCGATCGCTTGCCGACGGCGATCACCGTGTTGGTCGCTGTATCGCGCAGCACGTAATTGGCCGTCAGCGTGACCGTGCCCGCCGTCGGCTCGTCTTCCTGGGTCTGCACCTGCACGATGGCCGCCGATTCGACGAGTTCGGTGACGCCGAGATCGAGCGTGTAGGCCGGCGAGGCCGGCTCGCCCGAGCCCTGCCCGAAAGCGAATATCAGATTGTTTCGCACCTGCTGCGCGTAGCGCGTCTTGACCGGCTTGATCGAGATCGAGCCGAGCTCGGCCGATGCGCTGAGCTGCGATCCGGGCGACAGCGGCTGGTTGGAATAGAGCGGCCGCACGGTGCAGGCCGAGACCAGCGCCAGGGCGGCAACCATGCCGCAAACCGCCAAGCGGCCGCTCAAGCGGGGCGCTTGTGACTTCACCGGATCAGGCAACGACATTGACGATCCTCTGCGGGACGATGATCACCTTGCGCGGAGCCTTACCTTCCAGTGCTTTTCGCACGAAGTCGAGGGCCAGCACCGCTTTTTCGACGGCACCTTGATCCGCGTCGCGGGCAATTGTCAAATCCCCGCGCTTCTTGCCGTTGACCTGCACCGGCAGCACGATCTCGTTGTCGACGACCAGCGCCGGATCGTAGACCGGCCAGGGCCGCTCGGCGACCATCTCGGTTCCGCCCAGCGCCTCCCAGCATTCCTCGGCCAGATGCGGCATGACCGGCGCGATGACGTGCACCAGGATTTCCAACGCCTCGCGGCAGGCGCCCTTTAGCGCGGCGTCGGCCTTGCCTTCGGCAACGTCGTTGAGCGGCGTCGCCAGAACGTTGGCGAGCTCATAGATGCGAGCGATCGCGCGGTTGAAGCCGAGCTTCTCGATATCCTCGCCGACGGCCTTGAGTATCTTGTGCGCGGCCTTGGAAACGGCGCCCGCCTCGCCATCCTTCGCCGCCGCCGGCTTCACGCCGGCAAGCTCGTCGGCCGCGATCTGCACCAGACGCCAGATGCGCTGCACGAAGCGGTGCGCGCCGGCGGCGCCATCGTCGGTCCATTCGACGTCGCGCTCCGGCGGCGAGTCCGACAGCATGAACCAGCGCGCGGTATCGGCGCCGTAGCCGTCGGTGATCTCTTCCGGGCTCACCGTGTTCTTCTTCGACTTCGACATCTTCTCCAGCGCGCCGATCGTCGCCTCCTCGCCGGTGGCGATCTCGACGGCGCGGCGCTTGCCGCCGGCGTCCTCGAGCCTGACCTCAGGCGGCGACAGCCAGCGACCGTTGGTCGAGGAACCGCCGACACGGTAGGTCTCATGCACCACCATGCCTTGCGTGAACAGGCCCTTGAACGGCTCGGCCAGATTGAGGTGACCGGTCTCGCGCATGGCGCGGGTGAAGAAGCGCGAATAGAGCAGATGGAGGATCGCGTGCTCGATGCCGCCGATATACTGGTCGACGGCCAGCCACTCGTCGGCCGCCTTCGGCTCGGTCGGCTCGTTGGCCCAGGGCGCGGTGAAGCGCGCGAAATACCAGGACGAATCGACGAAAGTGTCCATCGTGTCGGTCTCGCGCCGCGCGTCGCGGCCGCATTGCGGACACTTCACATGCCGCCAGGTCGGATGCCGGTCGAGCGGGTTGCCCGGACGGTCGAACTCGATGTCGTCGGGCAGCTTCACCGGAAGGTCGGCCTTCGGCACCGGCACCACGCCGCAGGCCTCGCAATGGATCATCGGGATCGGGCAGCCCCAGTAGCGCTGGCGCGAGATACCCCAGTCGCGCAGGCGGAAATTCACCTTGCGCTCCGCCATCGGCCGGCCGCCGATCGTCCTTGCCTCCAGCAGCTTCGCCACTTCGTCAAAAGCCTTCTGCGGCTTCATGCCGTCGAGGAAGCGCGAATTGATCATCACGCCGTCGTCGACATAGGCCTCCTCGATGACCTGGAAGGTCT
>JAFKFE010000911.1 GCA_017308345.1 Alphaproteobacteria bacterium
CCGCGCCCCCATCGCAAAAGCCAGGAAGGCACGCCTGCCTGAGCCGCGCCCCCGGTGATGGCGAGCGCCACTCCGGAGTAGACGAAGAAGGTGCCGAGCGTGGCGATGAAGGGCAGAAACCCGAGCCGCGTGACCAGGATTCCGTTCACGGCGCCAAGCATGGCACCCGCGAGAATGCAGGCGGCGGGCAGCAGAAAGGATGGCAGCCCAAGCTTGATGCACAGCATTCCGGCTATGGCGGAAAGCGAGACGGCGCCGCCGACGGACAGGTCGATGCCGGCGCCGCCCGCCAGGATGACCAACCCCTGTCCGAGGCCGACCACGGCCAGGATCGTCGAGAACTGCAGGATCGTCGTGACCGTGCCGAGATTGTAGGCCGAGGGCTTGAGCACCAGGAAGCCCAGGACCACGAGCAGCCACAACCCACAGAGCAGGCTTAGGACGAGGGCGGGGCCTTGCAGGTTTTTCAGCTTGTTCATGCGCGCGCCCTCAGCAGTCTGGCAGGCGAGATCCGGTTCGTGACGGCCTCGAAACCAAGCACGCCGATGATGAGCACGCCGGTAACCACCGGCTGCCAGAGCGAGGGGACGCCGATCAGGAGCAATCCGTTCTGCAGGATTCTCAGAAGGAGCACGCCAAGAACCGTGCCGATCAGGCTGCATCTGCCGCCCAAAATGCTCGTGCCGCCAAGAATGACCGCCGCTATGGCGTCGAGCGCCAGGGTGCTGCCGGTCGTCATCTCCACATTGCGGTAGGTCGCGACATAGAAGGTGGCGGCAATGCCGGTCAGCACGCCGCTGATAAGGAACGTGATGAAGCGGACCCTGATCACCGGTATCCCCGAGAGCCTCGCCATTTCTTCCGAATTGCCGATCGCCAGCAGATGGGGACCATAAGGGGTCCGTCGCAGCGCCAGCCAGACGGTGAGATAGGCGAGGACGATGACGATGGCGGAGACGGGCACACCCAGCGCGGTGGCCGCCAGGAGATCCGTCAGGCTGGAGGGCAGGCCGGAGAGCCACTGCCCGCCGAGAAGGACAAAGACCGCGGTGCGGTAGACGCCGAGAAGGCCGAGCGTTCCGACAATGGCGGGAATGCGGCCCAGCACGACGACCGCGGCTGTCACGCAACCCAGCAGCGCGCCGACCAGCGGGCCGACGACAAGGGCCAGCGCCGGGCTGCCTTCATCTCCGAGCACGCGGCCGACCGCTATGGCAGCGAGGCCCATCACGATGCCGATCGACACATCGATGCCACCCATGGCAAGCAGAAGGGTCATTCCAAGGCCGGTGAGCAGCAGTTCGATGCTGTTGCGCAAGACCGTGGCGGCGTTGCCAAGCGTCGCGTAGTGGGGCGATGCGACGGAAAAGATGACGATTGCCAGCAAGCAGGCGGCAAGCAGGGACCATTCCCGCCCGTTCTTGGAGAAACTGCCAGTTCCAAACTGTCGCATCGCGTTCATGACAGAATTCAGAAGTTGAACTTGTCGACGTTTTCCGCGGTGAAGACGGCCGGCGGCCCGAGCAGCAGGATGCCCTTCGCGGCATCATAGCTGACGGGGTTCTCGAGGCCTGGAACCTTGTTCTCGGCCTCGAAGGGCTTGCCGTCGATCAACTGCTTGCCGGCCCAGACCGTCAGATAGCCAAGCTGCTCCGGATCCCACAGCACGGTAAAGCCGAAGGCGCCACTCTTGAGGTAGGATCTGGCCGTGTTCGGGCTGCAATAGCCCGTGCCGATCACCGAGCCGATCTTCTTCGCGGTTTCGATCGCCTGCGCGACGCCCGGGCAAGTCGAGGACGCGACGGCGATGATGGCCTTGATATCGGGATTGGCGGCCATGAGGTCGCCGGCGATCTGCGCGGCGCGCTCGGCGGTGCCGCCGGCATATTGCGGGGCGAGCAGCTTGAGCTTCGGGTATTTGCCGGCGGCCTCCTTCTGCATGAAGCCGATCCAGGCATTGAGGTTGGACGCGGTTGCCTCGCCTGAAACGATGCCGATGGTTGCATCCTCGCCGACGCGCTTAACCAACTCGTCGACGATGGTGTTGCCGAGGCCCTCGTCGGTTGCCTGGGCCACGTAGACAGCGCGGCCGCTGTCGGGCGCGTCGCTGTCGCTGGTGAAGAGCTTGATGCCCTTTGCCTTGGCCGCCTCGACCACGGGCGCGATGCTGGAGGCATCGAGGACGCTGACCGAGATCGCATCGACGCCTTGGTCGATCAGGTTCTGGACGATCTGCAATTGGTCGACCGGATTGGTGTCGACGGGACCGGAGTAGATGAAATCCACTCCGAGGTCCTTGGCGGCGCGGTTGCCGCCGGCCTGCATGGCGTTGAAATACGGGATGCCGATCAGCTGCGGGACGAAGGCGACCTTCTTGTCCGCTGCGTTGACCGTCGTCGAAACCACCAGTGACAGAACCGTCACCGTCAGCGCTTTTCCGAATTTTGATAGCATTGGATTTTTGTCCTCTCTGGAATTGACGTGCATTTTCATTCTGTTCTTTCGAGCGCCCGCACGTCGGGATGGGCGCCTGTTATGAGCGAGACAACTTCCTCGGGGTTGGTGTCGACTGTGAGCCGCTCGGCCACCTTGCGGCCGCGCCGGAACACGACGATGCGGTCGGCGACCTCGAAGACCTCGGAGATGTTGTGGCTGATGAGGACGACGGCACAGCCGCGCGCGGCAAGCCGCCGCGTCAGCGCCAGGACTTTCCGTGTCTCGGCGACCGCGAGCGCCGCCGTCGGCTCGTCCATGATGACCAGCTTGGCATTGAGATTGAGGGCGCGGCAAATGGCGACGGCCTGGCGCTGGCCCCCGGACAGGGTGCCGACGGGCGCCTCCGGATCGGAAATA
>JAFKFE010000912.1 GCA_017308345.1 Alphaproteobacteria bacterium
GGCTTGGCCGCGCCTGCGCAGGGGCTCGTCGGTGACGGTGATGGCGGTCGACGCCACCTGCTTACCCATCATGTCGCGCAGGAAGCTGGTCTTGCGGGCGACCGCCGCGCCGTTGATGGCGCCCGCGAGGTGGCCGGCAATGCCGCGCGCGACGCGCGGGTCGAACACAACATCGACCGGGCCGGTCGCCGCCCTGCGTGCGCCCAGGCGACGCACGGCGCGTTCGCCGGCCTTGCGGCCGATGTCCTGCGGCGCATCGAGATCGGCGAAATGCTGGCGCGAGGAGAATTCATAGTCGCGCTCCATCGCCGTGCCCTCGCCGGCAATGACGCTGGTCGAGCGGGAAAAGCGCGAAGCGACATACTGGCCGAGAAAACCATGCGAGGTGGCGAGCACGAGGCCGCCCAGGCCGGCGCTGGCGTTGCTGCCCGAGGAATTGGTGACGCCCTTGACGGCCATTGCGGCCGCCTCGGCGGCAAGGGCCGCCTCCTTCAACTGGTCGGCCGGCACCTCGGTGGGGTCGAAGAGGTCGAGATCGTGCAAATCTCGCGCGAGCAGCGCCGGATCGGCGAGGCCCTGGAACGGATCCTCCGGCGAGACTTTGGCCATGGCCACCGCGCGTTCGGCAAGCGCCTTAGGGTCGGAAGCGGCGGTGGCCGAGACACTCGCCACGCGCTGGCCGATGAAGATGCGCAGCGACACATCCTCGCTCTCCGACGATTCGGTGCCCTCGACCTTACCCAGCCGCACCGACACGCCGGCCGAGCGGCCGCGCACCGCCACCGCGTCGGCGGCGTCGGCGCCGGCGCGCCGGGCAGCCTCGACGAGCGCCGCGACGCGATCGGTCAATTTCGCTGCGTCGAGCTTATCGGTCATGCGGTTGTTCCTGTTTGTTCACGCGGTCTGTCAGGTCGGATAGAGCCGCGCCATCCATGGATGCTGTGGCTCCCATCTATTGTTCCATTGCCGCTTGTGCAATGGGCGCAAGGCAATCAGGATACCGCGACCAAACCGCCCAAAGCGACCGGAAGGGGTTCCGATCGCCCGCACGGTGCTCAGGCACTGATGAAGGGGCTTGGCCGCGTGCTCGCTTCGGCACCGGGCTAATGGGGGAAGAATGGACTATTTCGCAAGTGGACGGTTTACCTATGACTGGACCACTCATCACCTGAAACTTTGGGAGGAACTCCTTCGGGACAAGGTCGATACGGCGACCGCGGTGCTCGAAATCGGCTCGTTCGAGGGCCGCTCCGCCCTGTTTTTCCTGCAGTTCCTGCCAAAGTCCCGCATAACCTGCGTGGATAGCTTCCAGGGCAGCGAGGAGCATGTCGAGCGTGGCTCGGAGTATGAATCCGACATGGCCGAGGTCGAGCGGCGCTTCGACCGGAACCTCGAACCCTTTGGCGACCGGGTCGACAAACGCAAGGGCGACTCGGTGGCGATACTGCCGGCGCTGGCCGCCGAGCAGCGGCTGTACGACGTGGTCTACGTCGACGGCGACCATTCAGCCGCGTCCACCTATGCCGATGCGAGACTGGGCTGGGACCTGCTCGACAATGACGGCGTGATGATCCTGGACGACTATCGGTGGGGCACGGGCCTGCCGGCGTCGAAACGTCCCGCCGCGGGGATCGAGGCCTTCCTGTGGCAAATCGCCGGCGAATATGAATTGCTGTACAAGGACCAGCAGATCGTCATACGCAAAATCCCAATCAGCGAAACCTCGGTCAGCCCAGCCAAGTCATTCACAATCGCCGGGCGCGACATCGGTGAACTCGCCGGCGGCGCGCTGTCGCCGCCGCTCGTAAGCTTCGTCGTCATCAACTGGAATTACGGCCGCTATGTCGGCGAGACGATCGATTCCATACGCCGGCAGGACTATCCGCATTTCGAGTGCATCGTCATCAACAACGGTTCGACCGACGACAGCGCGGAGGTGATTGCCCGGCACGTCGAGGGCGACCCGCGCTTCCGGGTGGAAACGCTTGCGCAAAACCATGGCCAGCTCGGCGCCGCCCTGTGGGCGCTGGACAAGGTGAATGGCGGCTTCGTCACCTTCGTGGACGCGGACGACGTGCTGTTCGACAATTACGCTTCGATGCACGTCCAGACGCACATGGCGCTGCCGCGAAGCGTCGGCTTCACCTCCGCCAACGTCGCCGAGATGGATTCGGCGGGTAAGGCCCTTACCTCCTCCTACCAGCACCTCAAGCTCAACAGACCCGACGCGAAACGAGGACTTCGTGGCGAGCAGACCGTGCTGCGGCTGCCAACGGTCTCTCCGTCGCAATATCGGCTCCTCGACGCCAGCACGGCAACCATACCGCGGTGGCAGACCGGCTGGCTCTGGGCCCCGGGCACCGCCAACATGTTCCGCGCGTCGATGCTGCGTTTGCTGCGCCTGGACGACGGCAGCAAACCCTGGATGACGTCGGCCGACGGTTATTTCAACACAGTTTGCCATGCGGTTGCCGGCAGCGCGCTGATCGACATACCCCTGTCAGGCTATCGCCTGCATTCGAGTAACTATTTTTCCCTGGGGGAAAGCATCGAAGGTGTTCGCGCCGGCACACGGGAGTACTCGGCCAGGGCTCAGGAATTCACATATGAGAGCGTAAGGCTGCTGATCGAGGGAAGTGATCGCTTCGACTGGCTCCTTGGACCGGATTTCTGGCCGGTCGTGGACCGGGTCACGCGCGAAGACCAGGCCGGGTTGCGCGATTATTTCAAGAATGAGCTTGCGGTCGAGGCGTTCAGGCGCAACGCATCGCTACTGCGGTCCGTCTTCGGCGACAAAAGATTCGGCAAGGAAGTCACCGCCCGGTTTTCCGGCGCCCAGGCGCGATCTA
>JAFKFE010000913.1:0-3951 GCA_017308345.1 Alphaproteobacteria bacterium
CATCGCCTCGAGCAGCTCAACCATCGGCGAGCATGCCGACACGATCGTCGGCGCCTTCGCCGCCACCGAGCAGCGCGTCGCCGACCGCGCCCGCCAGACCGGCCAGGAACTCGCCGTGCATGCCCGCGAGATCGAGCAGGCGCTGGCAGGTGCCGACGAGCGGCTCGCCGCGAGCGCCGCCGCCGCTGCCGCCCGCGTCGAGGACCAGGTCGCGAGCGTGGAAAACCGTCTCGCCTACACCGCCGAGACGATGGGCCAGAGGCTCAACGAGCAAGTCTCCAGCGCCGAGGCCCAGCTCATCTCGCGCGCCAATGTCATCGCCGAGACCTTCACGGCGGTCGGCCAGCATATCGGCCAGAGCACCAACGAGGCGGCGCGGACCATCGGCTCGAACACCCGCGAGCTCAACACCATGCTGGCCGCGCGTTCGGCCGAAATGGCGAAGATCCTCGACGAGACGGCCAGGCCGCTGGTCGAACGCTTTGCCCAGGGCGGCTCGGAACTGCAACGCAGCATGGAAGAGGTCACCGAGCGGGCCACCGAGAAGCTGCGCAGTGAAAACGCGGCCTTGGTCAACGCCCTCGCCGGCCGCACCGCCGAGACGCTTTCCGCCGTCGAAGGCGCGCGGTCCTCGCTTGCCGACAGCGTGGCCGACCTCATCGGCCGCATGACGACCTCCAGCGCGCAGCTCGGCCAGCTCATCGAACAGGCCGCAGTCAATCTCGGCCAGGTCGAGGAGCGGCTCTCCGGCAGCACGCAGAGCTTCGCCACGACCACGGAGAAGGCTGCCCAGACCTTTGCCAGCTCCGCGCGTCTGGTCGATTCCAACACGACGCGGCTTACCGACCTGTCCTCGGCGACGCTACGTGAGGTGGCCTCGATCGCGACGAAGTTCGACGAGCACAGCCGGCTGCTCTCCAGCGCCTCGAATTTGCTCAGCTCCGCGCAGAGCAATCTCGAGCACACGCTGGAGCGCCAGTCCTCGCTGGAGGACCTCGCCGTCGGCCTGGTCAAGAAGTCGGAAGACCTCGAGAAGGTGATGCGTTCCTTTGAGAACCTCGTCGGCCAGACGATGCAGACGGCGGAGGGCCGTACGATGGAGTCGGCGGAAAAGATCCGCACCGCCATCGCCGAGGTCGTCGATTCGGCGACGCGCCGCTTTGCCGACGCGACCGAGGAGATGCGGCGCACCGCGGGCTCGATCAAGAGCGAGCTCGACCTTACCCGCGCCGAGCTGAAGAAGGGCGTCATCGAGATGCCGGAGGAGGCCAAGGAATCGACCTCGGCCATCCGCCGGGCCGTCGCCGAGCAGATCAACGCGTTGAAGGAACTGTCGGATATCGTCGCCAAGTCCGGCCGCAGCGGCTCAAGCGAGCAGGGCGAGCCCCGCGGTCTGCGCCCCGCTCCGCAGGCCCCGGCCCGCGCCGCCGAACCGCCGTTGCGCCGGCCGTCGGCCCCGCAGCCGCAGCAGCAGCCGCAACCAACGGCTCGCGCCCCGCAGGCTCCGCTCGCAGAGACCACGCTGCGCGGTACGCTCGATCTGGAGCGTCCCGCCGACGCGCGGCGCGACCCGAACGGCAAGACGCCGCAGGGTGGCTGGGTGCGCGACCTGCTGACCAATGCCTCGCGAGAGGAAGAGTTGAGGCCGGCAGCGCCGGTGGAAGCGCCGCGCGCGACCCCTGCCCAGCGCTCGCCGCTGCATGTCATGGAGTCGCTCAACTCGCTCTCCGTCGACATTGCGCGGGCCATCGACCACGACGCCTCGATCGAGCTCTGGAACCGTTACCGGCGCGGCGAGCGCGACGTGTTCACGCGTCGCCTCTACACGCTGAAAGGCCAGCAGACCTTTGACGAGATCCGTCGCAAGTACCAGGCCGAAGCGGAATTCCGTGCCGCGGTCGACCGCTACTGCGAGGACTTCGAGAAGCTGCTCAAGGATGTTTCGCGCAACGACCGCGACAACATCATGGCGCAGACCTATCTGACGTCCGACACCGGCAAGGTCTACACCATGCTGGCCCACGCCAGCGGCCGTCTGCACTGAAACAGGCAGGCGGACCGAAACAAAAAGGCGGGCCTCAGCCCGCCTTTTTCATGTCCATCATTGATTTATCGGCTTGGCCGACGGCTTAGATCGCCGAATCCGTCCAGCGGACGATGTCGGCGGCCGCCTGGCCGAAGGCGCTGTCCAGCGCGCCGACATAAGCGGCATTGCCGCTGCCGGAGACCGGCGCGCTCGCGGTGAAGTTCCTCGAGGCGCGCACTTCGCCGTTGCGGTCGTTCAGGATGCGCACGAAGAGGTCGACATCGGCATGCTCGCCGCCACTGACGCGCACCTCGAAGGAGCGCACCTCGACGATGATCTGGTAGTCTATCGCCAGGCCCTCGCCCGGCTTGCCGACGCCGGCGAAGCTGCCGGAACGCTGGAACGTCTCGGCCAGCCTCGCCTGCACGATCAGCGGCAGGCGGTCCGCCCATTGCGCGCCCTTGAGGAACTGGATCGAGCGATCCGAGGGCCTGATGACGATGTTCTGGCTGTCCAGCGCCTTGAGCGCCGACGGCTGGGCGATCAATATCTGGCGGCGGCTGTGAGCCCGCACGTCAACCGATGGCGCGGACAGTTCGAACGTGTCGAGCGGCGCCGGCTTGGCGCCCAAGGCCGCGCACCCGCCAAGCGTCAGCACTAGCAACGCCGCGACAGTCGACTTCAATCCAAGCACCTTAGCAGACGTCACGCGTTGTCCCCGGATAACCCGACCTCGTGGTTCATTTTTCTGGCGGTCGCGGGAGCCGAAGTCAACGCCGCACCCTGCCGTCGAATTGTTTCACCTCGTGTCCTGCACCAGCGCCTCGACGTTTTGCAGACCCTGGCCGGAGAAGCGCGCCAGATTGTCGGTGATGGTGCCGAGCCGCGCATTCAGCGTATCGGCCACCTGCTTGAAGGATTTCAGTGTCGCCCTGGCATCGGCCATCACGCCGTCGGCCTCGCCGGAGCCGAGGATTTTGTCCACCTTGGCCAGGATGCCGTCGACGCGCACCGAGGCATCGTTAAGCCGCTGCGCAAGCTGGCGGGCATCCTTGATGGTCTGGTCGATGTCGTCGGAACGGTTGGCGATCTTGTCGGTGACCCTGGCGATGTCCGAGGCCGCCTTGTCGGCGCTGGCGCTGGCCTTCTGGATGTTGGCCAGAGCATCCTTGACGTCGGCTGGATAGATGCCGTCGAGCACGCCGTTGACCTTGGCCAATGTCCCTTGCGTCTGCTTGGCGAGATCGTTGATCGAGCCGACCGCCGTATTGACGTTGCCGATGACCGTGTCGAACTGCTTGCTGGTCTCTTTCAGGTTCGCCGTCACCGTGTCGACATTGGCCACGATGCTCTTGATCTGGTCCTTGTCGACGGAATTGAGCAGGCCTTCGGCGGCCTTCAGCGTGCTGTCGAGCCGGCCCGAGACATTCTGCAGCTGATCCGAAAGCGAGCTCACCGCCGACAGGAACTTGTCGATGCCGTCGGAATTCTTGGCCAGCGCATCCGAGAAGGTCTGGACGTTCTTGATCGTCTGCGTCAGCGGATCGCGAACGTCCTTGGTGAAGCCTTCGAGCTCGCTAAGCACCTTGTCGGCGCGGGTAAAGATGTTCTGCGCCGTCTGCAAAAGGTTGGTGACCGCGGACGGGTTGGCGACGATCTCGGCGACCCTGCCTTCCTTCGCGGCCTCGTCGAGGAGCCTGGCCTCCTTGGGATCGGCGCCCTTGAGCTCGATATTGGCCTGGCCGCTGAGGCCGGTCAGTCCGATATCGGCTTGCGTCGACTTGGTGATCGGCGTCCAGCGGGCGATTTCGGTGTCGGCGATGGCCACGGTCGGATCGTCGCCGTCGATATAGACGTTTTTCACGTCGCCGACCCTGACGCCGTTGAACAGCACCAGGCTGCCACGGCTGAGGCCGGAAGCCGAG
>JAFKFE010000913.1:4008-6188 GCA_017308345.1 Alphaproteobacteria bacterium
CGCAGCATCGCGGTTTCGCCCCTGTCGCCGATCGCGGCCGTCCAATAGACGAAGGCGAAGGCCGCCAGGATCGCGCCTAGCGTGAAGATGCCGACAATTATGTAGTTGGCTCTTGTTTCCATCGTCCCACTTATCGCTATGCGCGCGCCGCAAGATCAAGTTGTCGGGCGCGTTTTCCGCGGAAATAGGATTTCACCCACGGTTCATCGCTCTTCAGCATGTCGTCGATCGTGCCTTCCACCAGCACCCTCTTCTTGCCGAGCACCGCCACGTGGTCACAAGCCGTGAACAGCGTGTCGAGATCATGCGTGACCATGTAAACGGTCAGATCCATCGTGTCGCGCAGCTTGACGACAAGCTCGTCGAACTCGGCGGCGCTGATCGGATCGAGCCCGGAGGTCGGCTCGTCGAGAAAGACGATGTCGGGATCGAGCGCAAGCGCACGCGCCAGCGCCGCGCGTTTGATCATGCCGCCGGAAAGTTCGGACGGGAATTTCTGCGCGGCGTCGGGCGGCAGCCCGACCAGTTCGACCTTGAGCATGGCAAGTTCGTCCATCAGCGCCTTGGGCAGGTCGAGATATTCACGCATCGGCACCTGCACGTTCTCCAGCACCGTCAGCGCCGAAAACAGCGCGCCGTGCTGGAAGAGGACGCCGAGCCGCATGTCGATGCGCAGGCGATCGGCGTCGCTTGCCTTGTCGACGTCGACCCCGAACAGGCTGATCGTCCCCGATTGCTTCGGCATCAGTCCCAATATGGTGCGCAGCAGCACCGATTTGCCGGCGCCCGAGGCGCCGACGAAGCCAAGGATCTCTCCGCGCTTGATGTCGAGCGAAAGCTTGTCGAGGATCAGTTTGTCACCGATGGCGACGGTGACGTCGCGAACCGAAAGCACGATCTCGCCGTCGTTCGCGTGCTCCGCTGCCTTCGCGCCGTTGCCGTTCGCCATCTCAGAACCCGATCGCCGCGTAGAACATGGCGAAAAGCCCGTCGAGGATGATGACGATGAAGATCGACTTCACCACCGAGGCGGTGACGTGCAGGCCGAGCGATTCGGCGCTGCCGCCGACCTTCATACCCTCGACCGACGCGATGATGCCGATGATCAGGGCCATGAACGGCGCCTTGATCAGGCCGGCGAAGATCGTGCTGAGATCGATGGCGACGCGCAGCCTGTCGATGAACGCGGCAGGCGGGATGTCGGAATAGAGCCATGCGGCGACGATGCCGCCGCCAAGCGCCGCGAAATTGGCGATGATGGTGAGGCAAGGCAGTCCGATCACCAGCGCGACGAGGCGCGGAAAGACCAGCACGCCGATCGGATTGAGGCCGATCACCTTCAGCGCATCAACCTCCTCGCGCATTTTCATCGAGCCGATCTCGGCCGTGATCGCACTGCCGGAGCGGCCGGCCAGCATGATCGCCGTCATCAGCACGCCGAGTTCGCGCAGGACCAGCACGCCGACGAGGTCGACGACGAAGATGTTGGCGCCGAAATAGCTGAGCTGATAGGCGCCCTGCTGGGCGACGATGCCGCCGACAATGGCCGACATCAGCGTCACGACCGGTATCGCGCCGACGCCCATGCGATCGATCTGGTTGAAGATCGCGGCCGGGTTCACGGCATGACCGCGGCCGAGCTTCATCTGCGCGCCGCGGATCGTTGCGCCGAGGATGTTCATCGAGGCGAAGAAATCGTCGCGCATCTCGTAGACCCGCCGGCCAACCAGCTCCAGTGCGCGCAGGATGATGTTGGGCGGCCCGGACGCGCCCGATTCGGGCGCGCGCCGGACCGCGTCGCCAACCGCGCTGAGCAGGATCGAGGTGACCTCGCTTTGCCCCTGCAGATGAACCTCGACGCCTTTCTTCTCGAAGGCGCTGGCCAGCCGGTCGATCAGCCAGGCGCCGGCCGTGTCCATCTTCTCGATGTGGGAAAGGTCGAGCACCAGCCGTTTCGCGCCGCTTTTCTGCTCGATCTTGCGCATGTCGGCATCGACCAGCGCGACGGTGCGCGTCGTCCACACGCCGGCAAAGACGCAGCCCAGCACCCCGCCTTCCTCGCCCACGGCAACGCGTGGCTGGTGCTCGGCGTCCTTGGCGGCCTCGCCGCTTGCGTCGCGTTTGCGGATGGTCAACATGGGGTCCTGTTTAGCGTGACGGGACTGGCGTGTCGATTTGCC
>JAFKFE010000914.1 GCA_017308345.1 Alphaproteobacteria bacterium
GCCCGCCGCAAGGAGGCGCCGGTACAGGACGGCCAGGATACGTCTGATTTCGTTCCACTCCACAAGGTTCTGCAACTGAACCAGCCCGATCGCCGCTCGCAGCTCATCCATGCGATAGTTGAAGCCGAGCATGGTGACATCGTATTGAGGCGTACGACTGTTCAGCCGCTGATGCGTCCCGGTGGTCATCCCATGCCCGCGGGCCTGGCGAATTCTGTCGAGCAGATCGGGGTCACGGGCAATCACCGCGCCCCCTTCCGCTGTTGTCATGTTCTTGTTGCCATAGAAGCTGAAGGCGGCCGCGGTGCCGATTTTCCCCACTTCCTTCAGGCCGGGAGCATGCGCGGCATCCTCGATGATATGCAGCCCTCGAAGCCGGGCGAAGCGCTGCCATTGCTCCCGATCAGGGAGGTAGCCCGCGAAGTGAACAAGAATGACCGCCTTGGTGCGCGACGTACACCGCGCCTCGGCTTCCGCAATCGACATCAGCGGCACGTCGACCGATTCGATATCGACAAAGATCGGCGTCGCTCCCACGTAGAGCACCGAATTTGCGGTCGCCACGAAGGTCAATGACGGCACCAATACCTCGTCGCCGGGACCGATTCCCAGTGCGTGGAGGATGAGATGAAGCGCAGCGGTGCAGGAGCCGACCGCAACGCAATCCTCTGCGCCATGCATGTCGGCGAAGGCCTGTTCGAAAGCCGCCACCCGTTCTCCCATGGTAAGCCAGCCGCTATCAATCACCTTCGATAGGGCAGCCTTCTCCGGGACGCCCAGGATCGGAGCGCTTACCAAGAGCATCTTGACCTCCTGAATTTTCTTTTTTTGCGTTTAGGCTCCGGATCTGGTCCCCTATGCGGCCGCCGCGGCAACCTCGATCGACGCCGACTGCTCTTCCCAGGAAACCGCCTGCGCGCTCTGAAAATCATCAACGCGGCCGATATCGAGCCAGAGACCGTCATGCTTGTAGACGTGCACCGCCGTGCCGCCCTGCATCATCTGCAGCATCAGGTCGTCGAACCCAAATGGAATGCCAGAAGGAATGAACCGCAAGACATCCGGGTTCATGCAGTAAATTCCCATGCTGACGAGATGAGAAAGCGTCGGCTTTTCCCGGAAGAGCTGAACGGTATTGTCGATCTCGTCGATCACACCGAAGTCCATCTTGATCAACCGGGAGGTGGTGGCGATCGTGACCGGATCCCGATGCATGCGGTGGGCGGCCACAAATCGGCTGAGGCTCAGATCGGTAAGAACATCGCCGTTGAGCACGACAAATGTTTCGTTCAATTCATCCCTGATCAGGGAAAGCGGGCCGATGGTGCCGAGCGGCTCCATCTCCTGCGTGTATCTGATCTTCAGATTCCATTGCGATCCGTCGCCACAGACGCTGCGGATCAAATGCCCGAGATACCCGGTGGTTATATATACCTCTTCGATGCCGTTTCGCCGCAACCACTTCAAAAGCAATTCGAGAACGGGCCTTGCCCCTATCGGCATCAGGGGTTTCGGCAAGACAGACGTGAAAGGCCGAAGGCGCGTGCCCATCCCACCGCATTGAATCACCGCTTTCATCCGATCCTCCCAAGTTCATTCAGCCCGCCAAGGTCATTCAGCCTGAATGTCATCGCACGAGCCAGTTGCCGAATGGGGTTCGGAGGGGCGCAGTTCGAGCCGATCCGAACATCGTATCGAGAATGGTATGGCCACTCTGAACGAGAGTCGTCGTGCATTCGAATGGCAACATCCGACGCACGAGACCGGTGTCGGAAAGCCGCAAAATCAAGGACTGACCAAGCGATCCGGGACCGGGCTCCGGGACCAGTGAAACCCAACGAGTCCTGCGCTGGAAGGTAGGGATCCGTCAGTTGCCGGGACAGCCCCTCGGCAAAATGAAAGTGCCGACATGAAGGTCTCTGCGGAACAGCGGTTCGACGCATTGGAGACGGCTCCCGACACCGTTCGGACGTCAAGGTTAAAAAAAAGTAATTGAGCCCTTTCCGCAATCTAGAGTATATTAGCAGTAGGTGATTTCTCGCGGAGGGGATGCTGCGGGTTCACCGCGATGTACGGACCAGTGGCGGCCGCGATTTTGAGAATCGGCACGGTTCTGTCCATCAGAGAGAAATCGGAGGTTTCAGCAGGTTTCCCGCCAGGAACCGAGTAAAGCGTTGGGGTGATAAAATGTATCGGATCGTCATCGCTGACGATCACGGCTTGTATCGACGTGGCCTTCGGCTTGCACTTTCGGCTGGAATTCCTGGCGCCGAAATATTCGAAGCTGCGTGTTTTGACGCCGTGGTCAGTCTTCTTGAGGAGCAGGCTTCGATCGATCTCGCGATCCTCGACCTGAATATGCCAGGGCTCTTTAATCAGAAGGTTCTAGGCGACGTTCTTTCGATCTATCCTGATACACGCTTTGCGATCGTTTCCGGGGACGATTCACGCTCGGAAATCCTGACCGCTCTTTCGATCGGGCTTCACGGTTACATCGTCAAGTCGCAGAAAGACGAAGAAGTCGTCCTGGCCGTGAACGAAATCCTCTCGGGCCGGATCTATGTGCCGGCGCTCTTGTCTCGAACGTCCGCCGAGCAAACGTCATATGCAGCCTTGCCATTGGCGAAAGCGAACAATCCAACCCTTCGGCGCATGGGCCCAAGCAGTCTCGGCAGACTTACATCGAGGCAGAAAGACGTCCTCAAGCTGATGGCCGAAGGGTGCTCGAACAAGGAGATCGCCCGCAGTCTGCATATCGCCGAGGCGACAACGAAAATCCATGCGGCCGCCATCATGCGTGAGCTTGGGGTACGAAACCGCACTGAAGCAGCT
>JAFKFE010000778.1 GCA_017308345.1 Alphaproteobacteria bacterium
CGGCATGGCGATCGCGGCCGCTAACGTGGCAGTCCCGGCCGGTTCGGCGATCCTTCTCATGGAGAACGAGCACACCTCGCACCGGTATGTCTGGTACGATCTGGCGCAGCGCTCGGGCGCTCATGTCGACATTGTTGCGCAACCGGCCGACGGGGACTGGACCGGCGCGATCGTATCGGCAATCCACACCTCCAGCCGCCCCGTCGCGGTCGTTGCAGGTACCCTCGTCCATTGGTTCGAGGGCATGGCGATCGACCTGGAGACCGTGGCGGAAGCCGCACGGGCGGCAGGTACGGCGCTTGTCGTCGACGGCACGCAGTGGGTCGGCGCGGTACCCTTCGACGTCCGTCGCGTGCGGCCGGATTTCCTGGTCTTTGCCACCTACAAATTCCTGATCGGCCCCTATCGCCTGGCGTTTCTCTACGCCGACCCACGCTGGCACGAAGGCAGCCGGACGCTGGAGCATCATTCATGGAACCGCCAGGGCGGCGACCGGTCCGATTTCTACAAGGCGACCGTGGCGGAGTTCCTGCCCGGCGCGCGGCGGTTCGACATGGGCGAACGTTCCGATTTCGCGGTTCTGCCGGTGGCGATCGCCGCCATGAAGCTCATCCGCGAATGGACCGTCGGCCAGGTCTTCGAACGCCTTCGTCACCTCAACGAGCTTGTCTGGGCCGAGGCGGAAAATCTTGGCCTGCCGGTTGCGCGTCCGCGCTACCCGGCGCCGCATATCTCGATCCTCGATATCAGCGATCGGCTCTTGCCGAATGCGGCACAGGAACTGAAGCGCGCCAATGTGCATGTCACGCTGCGCGGCGCCAAGATGCGCGTCTCGCCGCATGTCTACAATGACGAAGCCGATATCGATCGACTGTTCCGGAGCCTGCCGCTCCGCCAGAGCCGCTAACGTTGGCCTTTCCCGAGGGCCATTATCCCCGCATCCACACCGTTCATGAAGCTTCGCGTGGTCTGGATGAGATGTTCGGTGAATGCGTCCGCCGCCGTCGATGCGATGACGCCCCACGGCCGGTAGACGCTGAGATTCAGATCGAGATGCGGCCGGAAATCCCTGATCTCGATCGGCAAATCGCGCGCCAGCCACGCGGAGAGCCGGTCGACGACCGCCACGCCCGCCCCGGCAGCGACCAGCGCGATGCAGGCGCTGGAGAGGCTCGCCTCCACCTTCAGCACGCGCTTGACGCCGCGTTCCTCACAAAGCGCATCGAGCTGACGCCGCATCGGGTCGGCCGGGCCCATCGAGATGAAGTCGAGACCGTCGAGGTCGTCCGCCTGGATGACGTCGAGCTCAGCCAGACGGTGGCCCGCCGGCACGATGCATACGGGCGGTGTCGCGGTCAGCGCTCGCCTGACGATCGAAGGGTTCTCGTCCGACGCGGTCACCCCGATGCCGATGTCGAGCTGATTGCGGCTTGCCCGCTGCACCACCGTCGCGGAGCTGCGGATGTCGAGCGAGATGGACACTGACGGATGCTGGCTCGAGAAGCTGGTTATGATGGACGGCAGCAGCGTGGAGCCGAAAGCCGGCAGCGCGCAGATGTTCAGCCTGCCGCTGCGCAGCTCGCGGATTTCCCGTGCGGCGCGCGAGATGCCGCGCGCGGACTCGAAGACCCGCTGCACCTCGGCATAGAGCATATGCGCTTCAGGCGTCGGGATCAGCCGCTGCCGGCTTTTCCTGAACAACTGGAATTCCGCCTTCTCGGTGAGCTGCTGCAGCATCTTGCTGACGGCGGGCTGCGTGATGTCCAGCGCGTCGGCCGCCTTCGTCGTCGTCCCGTGCAGCATCACGGACGCGAAGATCTCGATCTCGCGAGGCGTGAACTCCGCGTCTTTGGCAATCGTGTCCTTTTCACTGAACCTCATGGACCTTACCCGCCGAGAAATCGATGCACCGTCGAAACAAGTCGCGGCCAAGCCGATGCTAGCGGGCCTCGGCGAGTGTTCCAATAGCCAGGCGAACGAAGTTTATTCCCATAGGTTATGAACTTCAGCAAGCTTACCGATGCTGGTCAACTTCCGGTCAAGGTCTCGGCAAGGTCGAGCAAGGCGGCATCGCGACCCGGAAGAGCGGCAAGCTGTACCGACACCGGGAGGCCGCCCGGCACATCCAAGGGGATGGCCAACGCGGGCATGCCGAGCATATTTGCCCAGCGGCGAAATCGGCCGCCGGCCATTCCCCAGGGCACCAATTCCCCATTCACCTGCGTGAGCTCGTCCGAAAGCCGCGGCGCCGCGCCGGGGGCGGTCGGGACGGCCAGTACATCGAGGTCCGCCATCCTGGCCATGAACCGTGCGCGCGCTTCCGCGCGGATCGCGATGGCTCTGTCGTAGGCGTCCCCGCCGATGCCGGTGCCTTCTCGCAGGAAGGCGCGAACCGCGTCGCCTCCCAGATCCGGGTTCTCCTCGATCGGCTTCCGGTAGATCTGTGCAAATTCGTATTGCAGGATCGTCAGGCCTGCGGAGACGAATTCCTCCCTGCCGTCGAAGGCGATTTCCACCGTGCGAACCATCGGCTGATCGAGCAGCGCGGCCAATGCGGTTTCGACAGCGCCATCGACAGGAGCGCCGGTCAGCTCCGGGCAGATGCCTATGGTCAACCCGGTTCTCGATGCCCTGCCCTGTGCGCCGAGCGGTTTTCCGGCCATAGCCTCGGTCACCAGGCGAACATCCCGTGTCGAGCGCGCCAGCACGCCGACGCAATCCAGCGAAGGCGCGATGCCCAGCACGCCGTAAGTATCGATCAGGCCGTTGCTCGGCTTGAAACCGAACAACCCCGTTGCGGCGGCCGGGGAACGGTTCGAGCCGCCAGT
>JAFKFE010000779.1 GCA_017308345.1 Alphaproteobacteria bacterium
CCACGTCCGAGCTGCGCAGCCGCACCGCGGCGCGGTGCAGCCTGGTCCTCAGCAGGAACTGATAGGGCGTCATGCCGGCGACCTGCCGGAACGTACGCAGGAAATGATAGGGGCTGGTCGCCGTGCCGTCGGCGATCTCGGCGAGCGACAAGGGCCGTTCGGCGTTGAGCTCGATCAGTCGCACGGCCTCGGCAACGCGCTTCTGATCGCGGCGGCTGGGTGCCAGGTCGATTGAGGGAGAACCGGTCGAAGCCGCGACAGCCGCGCCGGCAACGCGCAGGCCGAGTTCTTCGAACGCGTCGCCCTCGCCTGTTTCGCGGGCCGCCTCCGCCTCGGCCAGCAAGGGCGCCAGCGCCGGCAAGGGCGGCAGGCGCGGATCGGCAAAGCCGAGCCGCTTCGCGCCCGGCAGTTCGCTCACCACGCGCTCCAGATAGGCCGGGGAGAAATGGAAGGACAGGCAGCGGTCGCCTGCGCCGTGCTCGTGCCCGCATTCGTAGCAGGCGCCGGGATTGCCGAGCAGGACGGCGCCAGGCGCCAGCATCGCGGTGCCCTGGCGCGTACGATAGCGGAACGTGCCCGCTGTCACCGCGGCAACGCAAAAGCCGCGATGCTCTTCCTCGAACGGCCTGTCGCCGGCAGCGGCGGTGCATACTACGTCGCACACGTGCCAGCCATGCCCGGAAGCCAGGGGTCTCTGCGCGGTCGTCATGGCCGGAAGATAGCAATTTCTCCCAAGCGAGGAACCCGACCGTGCCCTTATTGCTCGCCCTCTCCTGACAAACGAGGCAGCAGTGACAATGACCTATCCCTTCGCCGAGGCCCTGCACAGCGACGGCCCCGATCGTGACCTTGCCGAAAAACTGAAGCTCTATGGCCGCTTCATCGGCGCCTGGACGTTCGACGCCACACGCATTCTGGAAGACGGCACCTGGCTCACGGGGCGCGGCGAGGTGCATTTCGGCTGGGTTCTCGAAGGCCGGGCCGTGCAGGACGTCTGGATCCTGCCCGCCCGGGACGCGGGCCCATCGCCGTCGCTCGGGCCGTGGACCTTCTACGGAACCACGTTGCGGGTCTACGATCCCGGCGCGGATGCCTGGCACGTTTTCTGGAGCGATCCGCGCAACCAGTATTACAGCCGGCAACTCGGCCGCGCCGAGGACGACATGATCGTCCAGGTCGGCGCCGACGGCAGCGGCGCCTCGGTGCGCTGGAGCTTTTCGCGCATCACTGACAATTCGTTCCGGTGGCTCGGCGAACGCTCGCATGACGACGGTGCGACCTGGCGCACGGAGGTCGAGTTCCTGGCCCGGCGCGCGACTCCAACCTGAGCGACCAACCAATTGTAATCATGGAGGAAACAATGCTTGACCATGTCTCGATCGGCGTCCGCGACGCCGGCGTCTCGAAACCCTTCTACGACGCCGCGCTCGAGCCGCTCGGTTATTCCTGCCTCAGCCAGTCACCCGGCTCGCTCGGCTACGGCGCCCAAACGATCCGGCTTTGGGTGAACGATGCCGGCCGGCCTGTACCGGCCGACGCGGACTCGGGCCTGCATTTCTGTTTCTCGGCGCCGACGCGCGGCGTTGCGGGAAGGCGGCAAGGACAACGGCCCGCCCGGGCTCCGGGCAGCCTACGGAGACAATTACTACGCCGCCTTCGTCATCGACCCGGACGGCTACCGCCTGGAAGCTTATTGCGGCAATGCCGAATAGCCGGCTGATTTCCCCTCCCGCCTGTTTCCAGCGCCCGGGCTTTGCTCTACCAATTGCGGAGCCTGGGCCTCCCCCGCCGGGGGAGGCCCAGCGATGCCGAGTTTCGACAGCCTGTTCAACGCCTTCGTCACCATCCTGGTGACCATCGACCCGCCGGGGCTGGCGCCGCTCTTCCTCGCCGTGACGCGCGGCATGAACCGCGAGGAGCGCCAGCAGGTCTCGGTGCGCGCGTCGGTGATAGGCTTCCTGGTCATGGCGCTGTTCGCGATCGCCGGCGCCTCGATCCTGTCGGTGTTCGGCATCACGCTGCCGGCCTTCCGCGTCGCCGGCGGCTTCCTGTTGTTCTTCATCGCCTTCGAAATGGTGTTCGAGCGCCGCCAGGACCGCAAGGAAAAGATCGGCGACGTCGCCATCACCAAGGACATGATCCACAACATCGCCGCCTTCCCGCTGGCGATCCCGCTGATCGCCGGGCCCGGCGCGATCTCGGCGACCGTGCTGCTGTCGGGCCATTTCGAAGGCTTTGCCGCCCAGGCGGCGCTGGTCGGCATCATCTTCCTCTGCCTGATCATCACCTATCTGGTGTTCGTCCTGTCGGAACGCATCGACCGCATCCTCGGCCAGACCGGCCGCTCGATCCTGACCAGGCTGCTGGGCGTGATCCTGGCGGCCTTGGCGGTACAGTTCGTGGCCGACGGCGTCAGGGCGCTGATGGCGGCCTAGCCGGCCGCAAAGCAGCTCACCTACTGCCCTACTGCGCAGTCGTATCGACCACCTCGAAATCATGCGTGAGCGTCGCCGTCTTCGCCATCATGGCGCTGGCCGAGCAGTATTTTTCGATCGACAGGTCGATCGCCCGCTTTACCTTGTCATGCGACAGCGCGCGGCCCTTGACGATGAAATGCATGTGGATGCGGGTGAACACTTTCGGGTCGGTCTCGGCCCGGTCGGCGTCGAGCTCGACCACGCAATCCTCGATCGCCTCGCGGCCTCTTTCGAGGATATGCACGACGTCAAAGGCCGAGCAGCCGCCGGTGCCGATCAGCACCAGTTCCATCGGGCTCGGTCCCGGCGTCTTGCCATCCGGTCCGTGCGCCGTGCCCAGCACGACCTTGTGGCCGCTGCCGGATTCGCCGACGAAAGTGCGTTCCTCGACCCATTTGACGCGTGCTTTCACTGTGATCTTCCTTGAAAAATTCCGTCCGCGCTAAGGCGTGTTGAGATTCAGGTCAGGCCGCGCCGAAAATGGCGGGGTCCGAGAACCGGCCTACGCCGGCAGTAGCCTTCATAGGGCGAAGACACTTTTTTGAGGGCTTCGGCCGGCGAAGGCCGGAGCGGAGCGTACTTGAAGTACGTGAGCACCGGAAGCGCAGGAGACCGCCGTTTGCAGGCCGGCCTCACCTGAATATCAATATGCCTTACTGGCCGAACACGACGGCGTGCATGATCCGGCCGGGCAACAGCGTGAAGATGCCGGCGCCGATCAGCGCGAACAGATAGAGCTTGATCATGGCGCCGCGATGCGCGGCAACCTTGTGCGTGTGCGCATACCATGCCGCCAGCGGCACGGTGACCAGCACCAGGATCGACAAGAGATGGATCGGGCTGAAGGGGCCGACGAGCCGGATCTGCTGGATCCAGAAGCTCGATATGGCGATGACCAGCATCAGCGCCACCCAGGCATAGCCCAGCGCGCGGTGATGCATCGTGCCTTTCGGCAGCGCCAGTTGGGCGCCGCCGATGGCTAAGGCGGCGAAGGCCGCGAATGCATGCCATGGAATGGGAGGAGGCGCCGACAGAAGTGGTCCGAGCGACATCGTGCCTTCCCCTCAAACCGCCATTTCGAGGCGCTTAGAACGGAATCTCGTCGTCCAGCTCGCGCGACGAGCCGCCGCCGCCACCGCCCCTGGAGCCGCCGCCGCCGCCACGGCTGAAACCTTCGTTCGGGCCGGGGCTGCTGCCGCCGCCGGAATAATTGCCGACCTGGCCGCCGCCGCCCTCGCCGCGCGCGTCGAGCATCTGCAATTCGCCACGGAACTTCTGCAGCACGATCTCGGTCGTGTAGCGGTCATTGCCGGTCTGGTCCTGCCATTTGCGGGTCTGCAGCTGGCCCTCGACATAAACCTTCATGCCCTTCTTCAAATACTGCTCGGCCACCTTGGCGAGCTGGTCGTTGAAGATGACGACATTGTGCCACTCGGTCTTTTCCTTGCGCTCGCCCGAGTTCTTGTCGCGCCAGCTTTCCGAGGTGGCGACGCGGATGTTGACGACCGGATCGCCGGAATTCAGGCGGCGGATTTCAGGGTCCGCCCCGAGATTGCCGACCAGAATGACCTTGTTGACGCTACCCGCCATCGTACTTCTCCGCGCTCATCCGAAACAAATTTTCAAGTCGCTCACCTTACAGCCTCGGGGCCGCCCATGCCCGCAAAGGCTGGCTTTTCCCACAAGGTTTTTGTTCCCTTTTCGTTCTAGTCTTGACTGTCTGCCCTGTCAAGGAATGTCAGCAATAGCCGTGGCTGAACATGGCCCTTGATATGGCGATCAAATAGCCACTTGCCAAATCAATAAGTATCGACTTATGCTTCTGCCCATGATCGAAGCAGAGATATTCCGGGCGCTGGCCGACCCGACCCGTCGCGCCGTCTATGAGCGCCTCACAGCCAGCGAGATGAGCGTGAGTGAGCTGCGCGCAGGCATGAGCGTGTCGCAGCCGGCGGTCTCGCAGCACCTTGCGGTGCTGCGCGGCGCAGGTCTGGTGATCGAGCGGCGCGCCGGCCGCAACGCCTATTACCGCGCCGATCCGCAAGGGCTCGACCCGCTGCTCGGCTGGATCGAGCGCTACCGCGCCTTCTGGCCGGAACGCATCGAGAAGTTGAAGACGGTTCTGAAGGGAATGGACCAATGACAGCAACCGAAAACCCGAGGGCCAACGAGGCGCTCAGCTTCGAATGCGACCTTCCCGATCCGCCGGAGAAGGTGTGGCGGGCGCTGACCGAGCCGGAACTGCTCGCCGCCTGGATGATGCCGAACGACATGAAGGCTGAGGCCGGCAGCCGTTTCGCCTTTGCCGGACCGGACGCGCCGATCGAATGCAAGGTGCTGGAGGCCGAGCCCGGCAGGCTGCTGCGCTATTCGTGGCGCGAGCGGCCCGGTGCGAAGGACATGGAAACGCTTCCCGCCTTTGACAGCATCGTCACTTTCACGCTCGCCGGCACCCTCACGGGCGGCACGCATCTGCGCATCGTGCATGACGGCTTTGTGCCGGTGGCGGAGCCTGTACTCGCCGTCTCGGGCGCCGGCTGCGGGCTTTCGCTTCATGCGCGCAAGAACCCGACCGCCGCCAATGCGCCCTCAATGATGCTGCGCGCGGCCTGATCAAAAGGAAGACCGAGGAGAACCGTCATGAGCATTGCCAACCTGGTGCCGATGGTCATCGAGCAGTCGAGCCGCGGCGAACGCGCCTTCGACATTTTTTCGCGGCTGCTGCGCGAGCGCATCGTCTTCATCAACGGCGAGATCAACGACAGCGTGTCGGCGCTGGTCTGCGCGCAGCTCCTGTCGCTGGAATCGGACAATCCCGACAAGGAGATATCGCTCTATATCAACTCGCCCGGCGGCATGGTGACCAGCGGCTTCGCCATCTACGACACGATGCAGTACATCTCCTGCCCGGTGTCGACGGTGTGCATGGGCTTTGCCGCCTCGATGGGTTCCTTCCTGCTGATGGCCGGCACACCGGGGCGGCGCATCGCGCTGCCCAACACGAGGATCGTGCTGCATCAGCCGCTCGGCGGCTTCCAGGGCCAGGCCTCCGACATCCAGCGCCATGCCGAGGACATTGTGCGCACCAAGCAGCATATGACGGAGCTCTACGCCAGGCATTGCGGCCGGACCTATGAGGAGGTCGAGCGCACGCTCGACCGCGACTATTTCATGAGCGCCGCGGAAGCCAAGGACTGGGGCCTCGTCGACCACGTCTACGACACGCGCAAGAAAGCGGCCTGACATCGCGGCCGGACCGCGCGGCAATTTGATCGCCGCGCGTCTGGCATCGCTCCGGCCGCTTCCCTATAGTCCGCGCATGATCAGGTCCATTCAGCCCAGACGTTTGTGCGCCGCGCTTGCCGGCGTGCTGATGGCCGGCGCCGCGCTTGCCGACGACGGCACGGCGCAGAAGCTGCCCGGCGTCAGCGGCGACTACCGCATCGCCAGGCCGGCGCCGCAGCCCGAACCGGATAACGCGCTGCCTGCCGGCGGCGACGGCACGTTCAAGATCGGCGACACCGATGTCAGGATTTCAGGCAGCATAACCATCGACATGGCGACGGGCGGCACGCGAATCCCCAACCACTGATCGTCCTGCCTGAGAAATCCTGTCGCGCGTTTGTGACGATGCACGCCAACGAGCGTGAACGCGCAAAAAAAGTAAGCCCCATCCCTGCTTTGCAGACGGATGGGGCTTCATGGATCTGAAATCCAACTTTAGCCGGGAGTGGACTGCCGGCGTTCTGTTTCGGACGCAACGCGGCGTTCAGCCGACGATCCGACTATCGTCTCTGATTGTAGGGAATCGGCAAGTCACGGTTTGTCGGGCTGGCGTTTCAAGTCTGCCCTGGCACTTATGCCCGCCGCGGCTCCATCTCCGTGTGGAGCCTCAAGGGACTGTCCGGTGGCGTCATGCTCCGCTCCTGGGTCCGTTGCGACAATGTCGTTCGAAGCGCTGATCGCTATCACCTGCGGCGTCTCGCAGGCCG
>JAFKFE010000780.1 GCA_017308345.1 Alphaproteobacteria bacterium
ACACCTGGAAACTCGAGGACTTCTTCCTTCGGCATTCGATACCTTTGCTTGGATGGGCGTTCCGGCGCCTAGAGCATGATGCCGAAAAGTGTGAAGCGGTTTTCGGACGACATCATGCTCTACTCTTGATCTGGAGTCGGATGATTTCAGGTCGAATAGACCTGAAATCATCCGACTCCAACCGGAATTTGCGGCGGAACCTATATGATAATCGCCCGCTTGTGAACATGCTTAATCCGCCGCGTTTTTTGCCTCCGGGAGCAAAAAACGTCGGCTTATGCGGGTTTTCAGTCGTTCGCGCACGTCGCGATAGGCGGCCATGATGTGCTCGCGCGTGCCGCCCGTGTCGGTCGGGTCTGGCATCGGCCAGTATTCGACCTCGACGGCGAGCGAGCGGGTGAGCTCGAGGGCCGCATGATGCGCTTCCGGCGCCAGCGTGACGATCAGGTCGAAATAATCGTCTTCCAGCTCCTCCAGCGTCCTGGGCTGGCGCTCGCCGAGCGACAGGCCCTCTTCGGCAAGCACCGCGTCGACGAACGGATCGCGCCCGCCGGCGCGCCCCACGGCCGAAGCGACGAAGGTGGTGGCGGGCAGCATGCGGCGCGCCAGTTGCTCCGCGATCGGCGAGCGCACGGCGTTCATGCCGCACAGGAACAGGATCGAATGAGGCAGGGCGGCCGGCACTAGAGCATGATCCCGAAAAGTGGGAACCGGTTTTCGGAAAAGATCATGCTCCGACAACAAGCCAGATCAGGATGGCGATTCAACGAAACGTCATCCTGGTCTAGCCTCGCCAGTGCAGCACGCAGACCAGCGTGAACAGCCGGCGCGCCGTGTCGAAGTCGATCTCGATCTTGCCGGCGAGCCGGTCCATCAGCGTCTGCGAGCCCTCATTGTGCAGTCCGCGCCGGCCCATGTCGATCGCCTCGATATGGCTGGGCGTCGAGGAGCGGATGGCCTCGTAGTAGCTTTCGCAGATCAGATAGTAATCCTTGACGATGCGCCTCAGCGGCGTCAGCGACAGGATGTGGGTGACCACCGCGGCGCCATTCTCGCGGCTGACGGCGAAGACCAGGCGCTGCTCGGCCAGCGAAAGCTTCAATCTGTACGGGCCGCTGCCCTCGTCGCCGACCGGCCGGAAACGGTTCTCCTCGATGAGGTCGAAGATCGCCACGGCCCGCTCGTGTTCGACGTCGGGCGTCGAACGTCCGATCGTTTCGTCGAGCTCGACGTCGATCAGCCTGTCGCGGGTTTGGTCGCGGCCGGACATCGTTACATGTTCAGCCTGATCGAGACGGAGCGGGCATGCGCATCGAGCCCTTCCGCCTTGGCGAGCGCGATCGCGGCGGGCGCCAGCGCCTTGAGCTGCTCTGGCCCGAGCTTGAGGATCGAGGTGCGCTTGACGAAGTCGAGCACGGACAGGCCCGACGAGAAACGTGCCGACCGCGCCGTCGGCAGGACATGGTTGGAGCCGCCGACATAGTCGCCGATGACTTCCGGCGTATGCCGGCCGATAAAGACGGCACCGGCGTTGCGCATCCTGGAAAGGAACGCCTCGGCGTCGTCGAAAGCGAGCTCGACATGCTCGGCCGCGATCCTGTCGACCAGCGGCAGCGAGGCCTCCAGCGTCGGCACCAGGATGACCGCGCCGAAATCGCGCCAGCTCGCGGCCGCCGTCCCGGCGCGCGGCAGGACCTTGAGCTGGCGTTCGACGGCCTGCTCGACCGCCCGGCCGAACTCGGCGTTGTCGGTGACCAGGATCGATTGCGCCGAACTGTCGTGCTCGGCCTGTGCCAAAAGGTCGGCCGCGATCCAGTCCGGATCATTGTCGGCGTCGGCCACGACCAGCACCTCCGACGGTCCGGCGATCATGTCGATGCCGACAGTGCCGAACACCTGTCGCTTGGCCGCCGCGACATAGGCATTGCCCGGTCCGACGATCTTGGCGACGGGTTTGATCGTCTCGGTGCCGTAGGCGAGCGCCGCAACGGCCTGCGCGCCGCCGACGCGGTAGATCTCCGAGACGCCGGCCAGAGCGGCGGCCACCAGCACCATTGGATTGATGACGCCGCCGGTGGCCGTCACGACGATGACGATACGCTCGACACCGGCGACCCTGGCCGGCACGGCATTCATCAGCACCGAGCTCGGATAGCTCGCCGTGCCGCCGGGAACGTAGAGGCCGACGGCTTCGATCGCCGTCCAGCGCGAGCCGAGCTCGACGCCGGCGGCGTCCGTATAGCGGTCGTCCTTCGGCTTCTGCCGCTCGTGATGCGAACGGATACGGTCGCGCGCGAATTCGAGCGCCTCGACCGTCGCCGGATCGGCCGCTGAGATCGGCCTTGTCGAACCTCAGCGTATAGTCGGTCAGCGCCTTGTCGCCTTCGGCGCGCACGCGGGCGATGATGTCCCGCACCACGGCCTCGACATCGGCCGACACCTCGCGCTTGGTGGTGAGGAAGGCCGAGAAGCGCTGCTCGAAATCGGCGTCCTGCTGGCGAAGCGTTATGGCCATTGCGCTCTAGCCTCTGTGCATGGGGCGGGAGGTTGCTTCCCAGGAGCCGCCGACATCGGCAAGCCGCGCCTCGACGCATTCGACGTCGAGCATGATGGTGCCGCCGCCCGAAAACACCAGCTCGACGATGCCGGCCGGCTTGCTGATGGGAATGAAGCCGATCGCCAGCAGCGACAGCACCTCGGCGGGCTTGTCGCGCGGGATGCCGCTGGTCTTGGCGCCGAGCACGCGGTCGAAGTGCAGGACGCTCTGCCGCCGCTCATTGTGCTGGCGCAACAGGCCGGATTTCGCTTCCCACACGAAGCGGTTCATGGTCAGCACGAAGCGTTTGGCCGCCGGCAGGTATTGGAGGTCGGAGACCTTCATCACGGCGTCCTGGACATGCGCCGAGACGATGCTCAGATCCTGGTCGTCGAGCGCGATGAGCTTGAGAGCTGCCATGCGGAATGCGCACCTGAAGGTTGATAATTCAGCCCTCTGTTATGCGGTCTTTCCCGCCGGTGCAACTCGCCCGAGGCGGACGCGGTACGCGTCAGCCCGAAATCCGCTCGATCACCGCGCCGCAGCCGGAAAGCTTTTCCTCCAGCCGCTCGAAGCCGCGGTCGAGGTGGTAGACGCGGTTGACCGTGGTCTCGCCTTCGGCGGCAAGGCCCGCGATCACCAGTGAGACCGAGGCGCGCAGGTCGGTCGCCATGACAGGCGCGCCCTTGAGCCTGGCGACGCCGTCGACGATCGCGGTCTGGCCGGCGAGCGTGATGTGGGCGCCGAGGCGGGCGAGTTCCTGCACATGCATGAAGCGGTTCTCGAAGATCGTCTCGGTGATGCGCGACCTGCCCTTGGCCATCGTCATCAGGCCCATGAACTGCGCCTGAAGGTCGGTCGGGAAGGCGGGGAAGGGGGCGGTTGTGACATCGACCGGCGCTATGCCTGCGCCGTTGCGCCTGACGCGGATGCCTTCATTGGTCGGCGTGATCTCGGCGCCGGTCTCGACGAGAACGTCCAGCGCGGTCTGCAGAAGGTCGGGCCGCGCGCCTTCGAGCATCACGTCGCCGCCGGTCATGGCCACCGCCATGGCATAGGTGCCGGTTTCGATGCGGTCGGGGATCACGCGCACGCGCGCCCCGGACAGCGCCTCTATGCCCTGGATGGTGATGGTGGAGGTGCCGGCGCCATGGATCTTGGCGCCCATGGCGATCAGGCATTCGGCGAGATTGACGATTTCCGGCTCGCGCGCTGCGTTTTCCAGCACCGTTTCGCCCTTGGCGAGCGAGGCGGCCATCATCAGCACATGGGTGGCGCCGACCGATACTTTCGGGAACACGTAGCGGTTGCCGACGAGGCGGCCGTTCTTGGTCTTGGCGACGACATAGCCGTTGTCGACGTCGAGCTCGGCGCCCAGAACCTGCAGGCCCTCGAGGAACAGGTCGACCGGGCGCGTGCCGATGGCGCAGCCGCCTGGCAGCGACACCTTGGCCTGGCCCATGCGGGCAAGCAGCGGCCCGATCACCCAGAAGGAGGCCCGCATCTTCGACACCAGTTCGTAAGGCGCGGTGGTGTCGACGATGTTGCGGGCGGAGAAATTGATGGTGCGCGAATAGCCTTTCTGCTGGCTCTCGCGGCGCCCGTTGACCGAATAGTCGACGCCGTGATTGCCGAGGATCCGGATCAGCTGCTCGACATCGGCGAGATGCGGGACATTTTCGAGCGTCAGCGTGTCGTCGGTGAGCAGCGAGGCGATCATCAGCGGCAGCGCCGCGTTCTTGGCGCCCGAGATCGGAATGGTACCGGCAAGCTCATTGCCGCCGACAATCCTGATGCGATCCATAAGAAAACGTCCCCTCGGCCAGAACAGGCCGCTTCAATCGGTTGATGCGCCCGGCTTAGACCATTGGCCGGCTTGGTTCAAGAAATAGGATTTTCTTAAAAACCGGCCCGACCATGGCCGGGCAGTATGGCTGATTTGGTCAATCCTTGTGCATTTTTCCAGCAGCCGGCAATCCTTCCGGCCGGTCGTCAGGATCGCGGGCGTGATGGTTGCCGGCGTCGCCAACCCGCCGCGAACGCGCCTGTGCCTTGCGCCTCTGAAGATTGGCGCGCAGCGCCTCCGCCAGTCGGTCCTTGCGCTCGCCGTCGCCCTTCTTGGGTCGATTTGCCTTGTCGTCCATTATCCCGTCCCTAGCCGGTGGTCAGCCGGTCGCGATTCCGAAATGGCTAGCATTTTTGCGCGGTCATGTCATGAAAGCGGGCCGCCAGGCGGCTTTCATGCTGTGGATCAGCCAGGCATGTCGCCTGAAATCGCACAATTGGCGGCAGGAATCGCCTGCGACGCTTTGGGTTTTTCTTGGCCTTGCGCTTGCCGGTTCGATATGGCAGAAGCGCCGCCATCGCAGGCTGCGGTAGCTCAGTGGTAGAGCACTCCCTTGGTAAGGGAGAGGTCGAGAGTTCAATCCTCTCTCGCAGCACCAGATTTTTCCGATGTCTTTCAGAAACTTGCGACAATTCAGAGGGTTGAGCTTGCCTTTGTAGTACACAAAGGTGGTACACATGTCCCTTGGGATGACTTCTCCCTGCCAGCCCGGAAAGCACGGTGTCTACTATTTCCGCAAGCGCGTTCCT
>JAFKFE010000781.1 GCA_017308345.1 Alphaproteobacteria bacterium
AAGCCTGGCGTGGAGCACAACGACAAAGCCCGCATTCTGGTTGCCTGCAGCGGTCCGGCCGGCCTGATCGCGGCGCTCGGTTTCGCCGAGGCCGGCTTTGGCGTGACGCTGGTCGGCCCCGACGTCAACAGTGCCGACGGCCGCACCACCGCCCTCATGAATCCGTCCCTCAAAGTCCTCGACCGGCTGGGCGTCCTTGCCGAACTGAGGCCTCGGGCCGCGGCGCTCAAGGCGATGCGCATCGTCGACGCCACCCGGCGGCTGATCCGAAGCCCGACCGTGACTTTTCGCGCCAGCGAGATCGGCGAGGAGCAGTTCGGACTAAATATGCCGAACAATGTTCTTGTCCCTGTCCTCGCCAAGGCCGTTTCAGCTCATGGCGGCATCAAATGGCTGAAATCCATCGTGGAGTCATGGCGCCTCGACGCCGATCAGGCCCATGCAAGGCTGGCCGATGGCGGCGAAGTCTCCGCGTCCCTCGCGGTCGCCGCCGACGGACGCTTGTCTCCGGCACGGGAGGCTGCCGGCATTCGCGCCTTCGCGCGGCCTTATCCGCAGTCGGCGCTTGTCCTCAATTTCGGCCACCGTAGCGAGCACGGCTTCGTTTCGACCGAGTTCCACACCGAAACCGGACCATTCACCCAGGTGCCGCTGCCCGGCAGGCGCTCAAGCCTTGTCTGGGTGGTCAAGCCGGAGACGGCGCAAGAGCTTGCGGCGCTCGACGACGCAACCCTGTCGGCGCGTATCGAGGAGCAGATGCAGTCGATGCTTGGCCGGGTCGCGGTCGAGCCGGGGCGCCAGGTCTATCCTTTGTCGGCGGCTTCGCCCGCCCGCTTCGCGCAAAACCGCGTCGCGCTTGTCGGCGAGGCGGCGCATGTGTTCCCGCCAATCGGCGCCCAGGGGCTCAATCTCGGCATCAGGGACATCGACGATCTGATTGGAATCGCCAGCGATAACCGGGACGATCCCGGGTCGCGCGGGAGCCTCGCCGCCTATGATACCAGGCGCCGGCCCGACATATGGGCGCGCAGCGGCGCGGTGAACCTGCTCAACATGTCATTGCTGTCAGACATGCTTCCGGCACAGCTGGCGCGCCGCGCCGGCCTCAACGCGCTGGGCAGCTTCGCGCCGCTGCGCGCCTTCTTCATGCGCGAGGGGCTGCGGCCAGGCAGCGGCTTTCGCGCCATCGCCGGCGGCTTAAGGAAAGAGGTCGGCCGGTAGGATCCCGTGCCGGATCGCATAGAGCAGAGCGGTCACCGTCACCACCGAAAGACATGTCGTGATCAGCACACTGGCCGAAGCCCGTTGCACCCACACGTCATACTGCTGCGCGATCACGAATACGTTGGTCGCCGTCGGCAGCGCCGCCAACAGCACGGCGGAAAAGACCCAGGTCGGCGAGAAATTGCCGATCCAGCTCAGCACGACATAGCAAAGCAGCGGATGGACGATGAGCTTCAGCCCCGCGATCAGCGCCAGCTCATGCGGCACGCGGTTGAGCGGCCTGAGCGCCAGCGTCACGCCCATGGCGAACAAGGCGCAGGGCGCGGCCGCTCGGGCGAGATAGTCCAGGAAACGATCGACAGGCAGCGGCGGGCGAAACTCGACATAGGCGGCGCCGACGCCAAGGGCCGTTGCAATGATGAAGGGATGCAGCGCGATCTTCCTGACGACGCCGAACGCCAGTTGGAGTGGCGGCGCCTTCTCCTTGCCCGACAGCGCCATCATCATCGGCGCGACCGTGAAATGCACGATGTTCTCGAAACAGAAGATCAACGCCACCGGCACCGCCGCCTGCTCGCCAAAAGCCAGCAAGGCAAGGCCCGGTCCCATGTAACCGATATTGCCGTAAGCCGCGGCAAGCGCGGTGATCGTCGCCGGCGCGATACCGCCGCGGGAAACGAGGACCGACCAGGCAAACATCAGTGAGAAGATCGCATAGGTGGCGGTGAGCGAGCCAAGGATGAAACTCCACTCCGTAAGTTGCTCGAACGGCGTTTTGGCGAGCAACTGGAAGAACAAGGCCGGCAGCGCGACATAGACGATGAAAATATTCATCCAGCCCAGCGCTTCCAGCGGCTGCCTGGTGATGCGCGCCACCAGGAAACCGATGAAGATCATGCCGAAGAACGGAAGAACGAGGCCGATGACGTCAGACATTTTCGCTCAGGCGGGAAAACTCCCAAGCGGGCTAACCCGTTGCTTCGCCCAAGGTCAAGGCGCTCGGCTATTGAATCGCCCCGGCCTCCGCGCCAAATAGGCACCAAGCCGAAAGTCGGGCTCGATTTCTTGCCGGGCGGCATATAAATTCAAGGTCTTAGGCGCCTTGTGCGCGGCCACGAAAGGCGCCTCGGAACCTGAGTGGTGAATGCGATGAAAACGGCCAAGTTCTCGATCGGGCAAGTGGTTCGCCACAGGCTGTTCCCGTTCCGTGGCGTGATCTTCGACGTTGATCCCGAATTCGCCAACACCGAGGAATGGTACGAGGCCATTCCCGCCGACGTGCGTCCGCGCAAGGACCAGCCCTTCTACCATCTTCTGGCGGAGAACTCGGAGACCGAGTACATCGCCTATGTCTCCGAACAGAACCTGCTCGAGGACCGTTCGGGCGAGCCGGTGCGGCATCCGCAGATCGGCGAGATGTTCGACAAGCTGCCGGACGGCCGCTACGAGCCCAAACGCCAGTCGAAGCACTGAAGCGCTAACGGCCGTCGCCCAAAGCGCGGCGGCAACAAAAAAGCGGGGCAAATGCCCCGCTTTTGTTTTCTGAGAAACACGCCCTGCGATCAGTTCGCGGTCTTTGCCTTGTCC
>JAFKFE010000782.1 GCA_017308345.1 Alphaproteobacteria bacterium
GCGGGCTCGCGCTATCTGTCGCTGATGGGCGGCGTATGCATGTCGTTCTACGACTGGTACTGCGACCTGCCGCCGGCAAGCCCGCAAACCTGGGGCGAGCAGACCGACGTTCCCGAGAGCGCCGACTGGTACAATGCCGGCTTCATCATCGTCTGGGGCTCCAACGTGCCTCAGACACGCACTCCGGATGCGCATTTCTACACCGAGGTCCGCTACAAGGGCACCAAGAGCGCCGTCGTCTCGCCGGACTATGCCGAAGCGACGAAGTTCGCCGACATCTGGCTCAACCCGAAGCAGGGAACCGACGCCGCGCTGGCGCTCGCCATGGGCCACGTGATCCTGCGCGAATACCACCTCGACCGCAGTGTGGCGTATTTCGACGACTACGCCCGGCGCTACACCGACATGCCGTTCCTGGTGCGGCTTGCCGAGCGCGACGGCAGGCTCGTCCCGGAGCGCCTGTTGCGCGCCTCCGAGATCACGAGAGCTCTCGGCGAAAAGAACAATCCGCAATGGAAGACGGTCGCCATCGACGAGGCGACGGACGCGTTGGTCGCGCCCGTCGGATCCGCCGGCTACCGCTGGGGCGAGCAGGGAAAGTGGAACCTCGAGGAAAAGGACGGCAAGGGGCGGGACGTTCGGCTGAAGCTCACCCTTGCCGGTGACGGCGCCGATATCGCCGCCGTGGACTTCCCCTATTTCGGCGGCCGGGCAACCGAGCATTTCGTGGCCACCGAGCATGGCGAGATCCTGACCCGCAACATCCCGGTCCGCACGATCAAGACCGTCGACGGAGCAGTCAAGGTTGCGACGGTCTACGACCTGCTCATGGCCAATTACGGCCTCGACCGGGGCTTTGGTGGCGCCAACGTTGCCTCCTCCTACGACGAGGACGTGCCGTTCACGCCGGCCTGGGCCGAGCGCATCACCGGGGTGAAACGCGATGCCATCGTCACCGTGGCGCGCGAATTCGCCACCAATGCCGAAAAGACCAATGGTCGCTCGATGGTGATCCTGGGCGCGGGCCTGAACCACTGGTACCACATGGACATGAACTACCGGGGGATCATCAACCTCTTGGTGTTCTGCGGCGCCGTCGGCCAGTCGGGCGGCGGCTGGTCGCACTATGTCGGCCAGGAAAAGCTGCGGCCGCAGACAGGCTGGACGCCACTCGCCTTCGCGCTCGACTGGTCTCGCCCGCCGCGCCACCAGAACTCGACCTCCTTCTTCTACGCGCACACGGACCAATGGCGATACGAGACCCTGACGGCGGCTGAGATCCTGTCGCCGACCGCGCCCGAAGGGGACTGGAACCAGAGCTTCATCGACTATAACGTCCGTGCGGAACGCATGGGATGGCTGCCTTCCGCGCCGCAGTTGAAGCAGAATCCGCTCGACATCGCCAAGCGCGCCGAGGCGGCCGGCCTCGAGGTCAAGGACTATGTGGCCAGGGCGCTGAAATCAGGCGAGCTCGACCTTGCCTGCGAGGATCCGGACGATCCGACCAACTGGCCGCGCAACATGTTCGTGTGGCGCTCCAATATCCTCGGGTCTTCCGGCAAGGGCCACGAATACTTCCTGAAGCATCTGCTCGGCACCAAACACGGTGTCATGGGCAAGGATCTCGGCCCCGAAGGAAAGGTGCGCAACAAGGAGGTCGCCTGGCACGACGAGGCGCCGCAAGGAAAGCTCGACCTTCTGGTCACGCTCGATTTCCGCATGTCGACGACCTGCGTCTACTCCGACATCGTGCTGCCGACCGCGACCTGGTATGAGAAGAACGATCTCAACACCTCCGACATGCATCCCTTCATTCATCCGCTGTCGGCGGCGGTCGATCCTGCTTGGGAAGCGCGCTCGGACTGGGACATCTACAAGGGCCTCGCCAAGGCCTTTTCCGACATCGCGCCGGAAGTGCTGGGCGTGGAGCAGGACGTCGTCCTCACTCCCATTCAGCACGACACGCCCGGCGAGATCGCCCAGCCCTTCGATGTCGCCGACTGGAAGCACGGCGAGATCGAACCGATCCCGGGCAAGACGATGCCGGCCGTGACGGTCGTCACGCGCGACTATCCGAACCTCTACGCCCGCTTCACCGCGCTCGGCCCGCTGATGACCGAGGTCGGCAATGGCGGCAAGGGCATCAGCTGGAAGACGGCGCATGAGGTCGAGGCGCTGGGCGCGCTCAATGGCGTCCAGCTCGCCGGCGCGGCCAAGGGATTGCCTAAGATCGAGACGGACATCGACGCGACCGAAGTCATCCTGATGCTTGCGCCGGAAACCAACGGCGAGGTCGCGGTCAAGGCCTGGGAGGCGCTCGCCAAGGCGACCGGGCGCGACCACGCCCATCTCGCCATCCCGAAGGAAGACGAGAAAATCCGCTTCCGCGACATCCAGGCCCAGCCGCGCAAGATCATCTCCTCGCCGACCTGGTCCGGCATCGAGAGCGAGAAGGTCTGCTACAATGCCGGCTATACGAACGTCCACGAACTGATCCCGTGGCGCACGCTGACAGGGCGCCAGCAGCTCTATCAGGATCATCTGTGGATGCGGGCCTTCGGCGAGGGCTTCGTCACGTGGAAGCCGCCGGTCGATCTCAAGACGATCGCCCCGGTCAAGGGGCTCAAGTCCAACGGCAACAGGGAAATCGTCCTGAACTTCATCACGCCCCATCAGAAATGGGGCATTCATTCCACCTACACCGACAATCTGTTGATGCTGACGCTCAATCGCGGCGGTCCGGTCGTGTGGATTTCCGAGACTGACGCCAATGCCGCCGACATCGTCGACAACGACTGGGTCGA
>JAFKFE010000783.1 GCA_017308345.1 Alphaproteobacteria bacterium
GGCACCTGCAAGAATGCGCTGGTGTGTCCGTTCCATGGCTGGGTCTACAATCTCGACGGCACGCTGCGCGGCGCTGCCCGTCCGCGCTCCTTCCCGGAGCTCGACAAGACCGAGTTCGGCCTGATGCCGCTCGACCTCGAAATCTGGATGGGCTTCATCTTTATACGCTTCCGCAAGGGCGGCCCGCAGCCCTCGGTGGCAGAGCTGCTCAAGCCGATCGAAGCCGAGATGGCGCATTACAACGTCGCCGACATGGTGCCGTCCTGGGGCATCTGGACGCAAAAGTCTCCGGTCAACTGGAAGTCGGTGCGCGACGTCGACAACGAGGGCTATCACGTCGCCATGGCGCATCCGGCGCTGCAGGACCTCTATGGCGCGACCTATTTCGACGAGCCCTTCATCAACGGCGTATCGCGGTCCTTCGCCACCTACAATCCGCACGCCGGACGGCGCTGGAGCGTGCGCGAGTACATCAAGCTCTCGACCGGCGCCATGGATCTGCCGGAGCATCTGCGCAGGGCCTGGATCTACTACGGCATATTCCCCAACAACGCGCTGTCCATCATGCCGGAGTCGGTGCAGTTCTATCAGGAGTTCCCGCTGTCCACCGGCGAGACGCTGCTGCGCGGCGCCATCTACCGCTACAAGGACGAGACGCGCGAACAGGCCGCGGCGCGCTACCTCGCCTACCGCATCGACCGCGACACCATGAACGAGGACGTGCAGCTCTCGGTGTGGTCGAACGAATCGATGCTGTCGGAGGCCTTCGAGGGTTTCTACCTCTCCGACCTCGAATATGGCGTGCGCACCCACCACGACCACCTGCGCAAGCAGGTCCCGGTGCTGAACCTCGAGACCGCGCCCGAGGAAAAGGACTTGTGGGGCTTGAACGACGCGCTGAGGTCGAGGGGGTAGCTCAATTCCTTCTCCCCGTTTCATGGGGAGAAGGAAGAAATTCAACCCCGCCACACCCCTTCTTTCCTCAGATCATCCATGGTCCGCGAAATGCCTTCGCGCAGGATACCGACCATGTCGTCGACCTGCTCTTTGGTGATGATCAGCGGCGGCGACATCACGCACATGTTGATCAGCGGCCGCACCAAGAGGCCCAGCTCGTGGCAATGCGCGTCGATGCGTTTTCCCACGTCCTTGTCGAGCTGCAGCGGATTCTTGCTTTCGCGGTCGGCGACGCATTCGACGCAGGCCATCAGGCCGAGGCCGCGCACCTCGCCGACCAGCGGCAGCTGTTCCAGCGTCTTCAGTTGCGCCTGGAAATAGGGCGCGATCTCACGCGTATGGGCAAGCACGCCCTCCTCCAGAAGGTCGAAGTTCTTCAGCGCCACCGCGCAGCCGATCGGATGGCTGGTGTAGGTGAGGCCATGGCCGAACAACGCGTCCGGATGGTTGGAGCGGCGCAGCTCTTCCAGCAGCCGCTCCGAGATGATGACGCCGCCGAGCGGGAAATAGCCTGATGTGACGCCCTTGGCGAAGGTGATCATGTCCGGGTCGATGCCGAACACGTCGCCGGAGGCAAAGACATGCCCGAGCCTCCCGAAGCCGGTCACCACCTCGTCCGAGACATAGAGGATATCGTTTTCGCGGCAGATCTCGCGGATGCGCTTGAGATAGCCGTCCGGCGGCACCACGACGCCTCCGGAAGCCTGCACCGGCTCGCCGACAAAGGCGCCGATGCGATCGGCGCCGACGCGCGCCACGGTATCGCGGAACTGGTCGACCAGGAAATCGGTGAAGGCGGCGATGCTCATCTCTTTCGGCCGCCGGAACGGATCGGGCGAGGACAGCTTCACCACCAGTTCGTCGGCGCCGTCCATCCAGTCGCGGTCGCGCGGCCGGCCGTTGAGCGAGGCCGACAGATAGGTCGAGCCGTGATAGGCGCCGCCGCGGCTCAGGATCAGCTTCTTCTCCGGCCGTCCGCGCACATTGTTGTAGAACTGCATGAAGCGCAGCGCCGTCTCCACCGCCGACGACCCGCCGGTGGTGAAGAAGGTGTGGCTGAGGTCGCCGGGTGCCGCGTCGGCGATGCGCCGGGCGAGCTCGGCCGAGGGCGCGTTCATCGTGTACCAGGGCGTGTTGTAGGAGAGCTCCATCGCCTGGTCGTACATGACCTTCGCCAGTTCCTCGCGGCGATGGCCCACATTGATGCACCACATGCCGGCCGGGCCGTCGATCAGCCGCTTGCCGGAAGCGTCGGTGATGTAGATGCCGTCGCCCTCGCCGATCAGCGCGCGGGCCTCGTTGCCGACCGAGCCGGCATAGGGCCAGGGCTGCACGAGATGGCGCTTGGCGAGCTCGACCGCGTCGTCGCTGCCGGGGCCGGTCATTTCGCTTGCCTTGATCTTGCCTTGAGCCGCCATCTCCGCCTCATGTCATCGGGTTGTGGAATTCGCCTTGGACATCCGAAGGTCCGGAAAGCCGTGGAAATTCGGCTTTTCATCACTTCATTTTGAATATCCGTTCAATCAATATCGCAGAAATAGCGCTTGATTTCAATCGGCGGATGCGCTCATGATGAAAGAAAGCCGGCAAGTCAGGGAGCGATCGCGCTCCAAGTATAAAATCGGGAACGGGCGGCCGGCGTCGCGAATGGGAAGGCCGCATGGCGGGACAGTCCGAGCCAGCACCAGAAATCACACCCGGAGCGCTGCAATGACGGTTGCCGCGGAAGGGTCGCCCCCGCTACGCGTGGCGGGATCGAGACGAAGTCCCCTTCTGCAATCGGAAGCCGTCCAGGGCTTTGCTCTGATCAGCCCGACCTTCGTTTATGCCCTTATTCTCCTCG
>JAFKFE010000784.1 GCA_017308345.1 Alphaproteobacteria bacterium
GTGTCGAGCAGGCCGCCGACCACGACGACGTTGTCGAAATCCTCCGGATTGCCGACCGCCCTGGTCGGCAGCAGTTCGACGCCGCAGCTGGCCCTGATCGGCAGGCCGCGCTCGCCGACGATCTGCCAGTCGAATTCCACCCTGCGGCTGCGGTCGCCCTCGTCGCCCGCGAGCCGCAGTGTGTCGATGAAAAGCGAAAGCGGCGACAAGGTGAAATCGCGAACCAGGAGAAACGCAAATTTCTTGGCCATTGTTTTCTGAACTTTCAGCGGCGGCGAGGCGCTGCATAAGACGATTGGCGGGGTCGCTCATGCAATGCGGCTATCTCCACATATCAATCCGCTTCACAAGCCGGATCGTGGGTAGTGGCTCAACGCTGCCATGCGCTAACAAGCAGCGAATGCCGGGATGGGTCGGCCTCCCCTCCCGGCGTTTTCTTGCCCTTCGGCAATAAGACGAGCAGGTCTACCCGACAGGCCGTCAGCCCGGCAGGATCATTGGCGCATCAAGCCAAGGTCCCTGTCGCGCCGCCAAGTTCGGCTTCCGAGACATCCTCCGCATTGACCGTCGGCGCCCCGCAAATCAACAGTCCGGACACGAAGCAGGGCACGGCTCCGAAACAGAGCGCGGCAAGCTGCCACGTCGATCCGGCGTTCAGGAGATAAGTCGCACCCAGTCCTGCCAGAATGGCGCCGATCGGTCCCATCGCCGCAACGAGCGCTCCTCCGGTGGCCCTGATGGTCGTCGGGAAGCTCTCGCCGATGAAGAAAAGCAGCGCGGCGTAAGGACCGATTAGAAAGAACAGGCCAAGGCTGTACAGCACCATGACGGGACCGAGGCTATGAGGCGCATAGAGCATGCCGGTGAACAATAGGCCGGCGATAGTCCAACCCAATGCAATCGCATTGCGTCGGCCAATGCGGTCACCGAGGAAACCAAAGGCAAGATAGCCGATATAGCCGACAAGATTGGAAAGAATGAGAACAACCAGCGAGTTCTCGAACGAGACATGATGAACGTCGGTGATCACGGTTGTGCCCAGCACGCTAAACACCTGGATGGCAAACCAATTGAGCAGGAATGCCGCGCCAAGCACCAGAGTCGTCCGCCGCGTCGGGCTCCGCAGCGTCGCCCGCAGCCCGTGCTGATCCCGATCGTGAGCCGTGGCTAGGCCGCGCTTGAGCTGCTGCGCTAGGAATTGGGGGCTTTCCTTCAGTTTGCGCGCAAAGACAACGATGATCAGCGAAGGTAGCGCAGCAAAGATGAAGCATCCCTCCCAGCCGATAAACGGCAGGAGAATTGCTGTTAATGCGGCGGCCAGAAGAGCGCCGATCGGCCAGCCCCCCTGCACGAGGCTGTACAGGAAACCCCGACGCCGCGCGACGCTGGGAGCCGCCGAAGCATAGAGTTCGCTGAGGTAGGTAGCGTTCACCGTCTGCTCGGCATAGCCAAAACCGCCGAGCGAGCGGATCAGCACCAGGACCAGGCTGCCGAAACCGCCGCCGATGGCCGTAAGAGCCGAGCAGATGGCTGCGCCGGAGACGGTCAGGATTATTCCGTTTCGGCGACCCATACGGTCCACGGCGGGTCCAACCAGCAGTGCGATGACAGCGGTGCCGACGGCGATCCACGTTGCGAGCTCCGCCTGAAAGGCAGTGCTCCAGCCCTCGTGCCTGCCAATCTCCGGAAGCAACGTCCCGAACAAGATGAAGTCGTAGACCGCGAAGACCCAGGCGAAAAGGGTCACCCAGGTCGCGTAGCGTACGTCCTTCGCGCTCATGCCAGCGCTGTTTGCGGTAGTCTCGAACATGCTCTCCTCCCGTTGTTGTCGTGGATTACGGGCGTCTTCCAGAACGCCCAAGAGTCAATTCGCGAGTGTTATGAGGCCTTTGCGAGTGCCGCTCGCGCCTTGGCAGTCGCCTCGACATCGACCGTTTCCTGCTCGACATCGACCATGACGCCGTAGACATCGCGCGCATGCTCCGCCGAATAGAAGCCATCGAGCACGTCCTCGAGCACCTTCTGGGCAGGCCGCTTCAGCGGCGATCCGTAACCGCCGCCATTGGGGCTGTAGTAGGCCATGGTGTCGTTGGCCTTGACGGCCAACCCGGAGAACTTTGAATGCATCTCGCGGGCGGAGCCCGGTGCCGAGGCGTTGTAGATCAGACACTTGCCGACCGCGCCGTCGGTGCCGCCAAAGATGCCCCAGGGCGCATCCTTGTGACGTTCCGATTCATGCGTGATGAAGCCGTCGGTCAGCACGCGCTGCGCCTTGACCACGCCGAGCCCTCCCCTGAACTCCCCGGCACCGGGTGGCACGTCGTCGCGCAACTCGTAGCGATCGCAGATCATCGGGATATGCATCGCCAGGTCTTCGAGCGGATTGTTGCGCGTGTTGGCCATCAGGTTGTCGATGCTGTCGGGGCCATCCGAGCGCGGGCGACCACCATAGGCTCCCTCGTTCACTTCGAGAAACACCCAGTAGTCGCCGCTCGGACGCACGCCCGAATAGGCGGCGAATGAGATCGACGCCGAGCTTCCGGCAATCACGGTATCCGGCATGACGGGCGCCAGCGCACGGATGATCAGGTCGATCATGCGATTGCACTGGGTGAAGCGTGCCTCCGCAGATGCCGGCGGCTTCGGATTGAAGATGGAGCCCAGCGGCGCGATCACGTTGATCGGCCGGAACGAACCTTCGTTGGAGGGCACCCGCATGTCGGACATGTAGGCGTCGAGCAGCAGCTTGCGGAACGCCGCGTAGGCGGCGACTTTGGTCGAGCCTTCGAACGGCACGT
>JAFKFE010000785.1 GCA_017308345.1 Alphaproteobacteria bacterium
GCGTGACGAAGTCGTTGTAGGAGATCGTCTGGGCACGGATGAAGCCGCGCTCGAAGTCGGTGTGGATGACGCCGGCCGCTTGCGGCGCCTTATCGCCCTTGTGGATCGTCCAGGCGCGCGTCTCCTTCGGCCCGACGGTGAAATAGGTGATCAGATGCAGCAGCTCGTAGCCGGCGCGGATCACCTTGTTGAGACCCGGCTCATCGAGGCCGATCGAGGCAAGGAACTCCATTTCCTCTTCGTCGGAAAGCTGGGCGACTTCCGCCTCGATCGCCGCCGAGATCACCACCGTGCCGGCGCCCTGCGCGGCAGCCATCTTCTCCACCGCCCTGGTGTGCTCGTTGCCGGTGGCTGCGTCGGCTTCGGCGACATTGCAGACATAGAGAACAGGATGCGAGGTGAGTAGGTTCAGCCCCTGCAGGATGCGCAGATCCTCCGGCGCGATGCCGTTGAGCAGGAAGCGCGTCGGCTTGCCGGCCTGCAGCAATTCAAGCGATGCCTCCATCATGGGCAGGATAGCCATGGCTTCCTTGTCCTTACCGGCGGCCCGCTTGCGAACCTGGACGATGCGGCGCTCGAGGCTCTCCAGGTCCGCAAGCATCAGCTCGGTCTCGACCGTCTCGGCGTCCGCGACCGGATCGATGCGGCCCTCGACATGGGTGATGTCGTCGTCCTCGAAGCAGCGCAGCACATGCACGATCGCGTCGACCTCGCGGATGTTTGCGAGGAACTGGTTGCCCAACCCTTCACCCTTGGAGGCGCCGCGCACCAGGCCGGCAATGTCCACGAAGGAGATGCGGGTCGGGATGATCTCCTTCGATTTGCCGATCGCCGCGATCTTCTGCAGGCGCGGGTCCGGCACCGCCACCTCGCCGGTATTCGGCTCGATGGTGCAGAAAGGATAATTGGCGGCCTGCGCGGCGGCCGTCCTGGTCAGCGCGTTGAACAGCGTCGACTTGCCGACGTTGGGCAAGCCAACGATGCCACATTTGAAACCCATGTTCGTCCAGTCCTGTCGGAATTTCGATTTTGGTGAGGGCTATGGGCGATAGCGGTGATGAACGTCAAGCCCTCAGCCCGCGATCGTGGCGCGGCTCATTCCTTGCCGAGCAGCTTCTTCAACATGGCGGCCATCGGGCCGCTTTCGGGGAGCTTCGCCGCCGGCTGCTGCGGGCGCGCCTGGCGGACATGGCTTTGCTGCTTCGGCGCCTTGGGCGGCGGGCGGTCGTCATCGCCGGTCGGCACGAGCTTGTCGCGCAAGGTCAGCGTGATGCGGTTCATGAACGAGTTGTCGTCGCCCTTGGCCAGCAGACCGGCATTGTCGGCGATGGCGTCGAGCAGGACATCGAGCCACTCGCGATCGGCCTTGGCGAAATCGCCAAGCACGTGGCCATGCACCATCTCCTTGACGCCGGGATGGCCGACGCCGATGCGCACCCGGCGATAGGCGTTGCCGACATGCTGGTCGAGCGAGCGGATGCCGTTGTGGCCGCCGGAGCCGCCGCCGACCTTGACCCTGAGCTTGCCGGCGGCAAGGTCGATCTCGTCATAGAAGACGGTGAGCGCGGCCGGTTCGAGCTTGTAGAAGCGCAGCGCTTCGCCGACCGACTGCCCGGAGAGATTCATGAAGGTTTGCGGCTTGATCAGCAGGACCTTCTCGCCGCCGAGCGTGCCTTCCGAAATCAGGCCCTGGAATTTTCTCGACCAGGGTGAAAAGGAATGGCGGCGGGCAATCGCGTCCGCCGCCATGAAGCCGACATTGTGCCGGTTGTTCTCGTATTTAGCGCCCGGATTGCCGAGGCCTGCAAAGACAAGCATCGTAGCCTCCGGATGCTTAAGAGAATTACTTCTCTTCGGCCGTCGTGGCCGCCGTCTCGGTCGCCTCGGTGGCGGCTTCCGCCTCCGGCTTCATCGCCGACGAACCGGCAATGGTCGCGATGGTGAAGTCGCGATCGGAGATGACCGGCTTGACACCGGCCGGCAACGCAACCGCCGAGATGTGGATCGAGTCGCCGATTTCAGCGCCCGAGAGATCGACGGTGATGAATTCCGGGATCGCGTTGGCCGGGCAGTGGAACTCGACTTCGTGGCGAACGATGTTGAGAACGCCGCCGCGCTTGATGCCGGGCGACTTGTCCTCATTGATGAAGTGGACAGGGACGTCGACATTGACCTCGGTGTCCTTGCCGATGCGCAGGAAGTCGACATGGACAGGGAAATCCTTGACCGGGTCGAGCTGGAAATCCTTCGGCAGGACCTGGATCTTCTTGCCGTCGACATCGATCGTGGCGACCGTGGTCAGAAACCCGCCGCCATGGATCTTGTAGAAGATGTCCTTGTAGTTGAGCGCAATCGCCAGGGGAGGCTGCTTGTCGCCGTAGATAACCGCAGGCACTTTACCGTCGCGACGAACTGCACGGGCGGACCCCTTACCGACCTGTTCGCGCGCTTCGGCTTTGAGCTCATAAGCATTGTGGCTCATGGCATTTCCTTTCGCGTGTTGTGGAGCGTCCACGGCCGGCAAACCCGCCCGTAAACGTCGAAAGCCGTCGCAGCCTTGCACGGTCGGTCCAAACGCTTTTGGCTGTCCAAATGCTTTTGGGGATCATGCAGGCCTGGCCGGCCTTCCTCCGCGTTGCCTCCAAGGGTGTCTACGCGGGTGGCGGCTCTATAGCGGAAGGCGGGCGATGGCGCAAGCGGTCGGGCTTGAAGGCCCCGGCACGCCTTAAGCTGCTTCAACCTGACCGCCGTTCAGTGCATCGCGCAACGCCTGGATCTGCCGGTTCAAGGCAT
>JAFKFE010000786.1 GCA_017308345.1 Alphaproteobacteria bacterium
CCGGCATCAGGCCGAGCCCGATGACGGCCAGCCACTGGCCGGGGCCGTCCGGCAGCACCGTTTTTTCAAGCAGAAGATGGCAGGCCAGCGAAAGCACCGACGTCGCCGCGCAGAACCAGGTGACGATCGAGGTCGGCACGGAGGGGAAGCGCCGCGACAGGAGCGAATAGGATGACCACAAAAGCGCGCAGACGGCCGCCATCGCATAGCCGAAGGCGTAGCGCGCGTCGAAGGCGAGCGCGCCGCCCTTGGTGACGATCAGGAAGGTGCCGGCAAGGCCGAGCAGCGCGCCGACGACATGGTTCCAGGCCAGCCGCTCGCCCGGCATCAGCGCGGAACCCAGCACGATCAGCAGCGGCCACAAATAGGCGATCAGGCTCGCCTCGACCGCCGGCGCGTTGCGCAGCGCCGTGAAATAGAAGAAGTGGTAGCCGAACAGGCCGGCTATGCCGATCACCCAGACTTGGCGAGGGATCTTCTGGCTCCGGTCGGGAGCCGGCATGACGAGCCGCGCCGCGAGGCCGACGCCGGTGCCGATGGCGAAGGTGATGGCCGACAGCAGGAACGGCGGCACCTGCCCCGAGGCGTCGGTGAGCAGCGCCAGCAGCGCCCACATGGCGACCGCCGAAAACCCGATCAGTGTTGCGCGCCCCATGTCTCCCCCGCCGGCGCGCGGCGGCGCCCGACCTAATTCACCGCTTCGAACCGTCCGGCGCTGATGGTCAGCGGACCGATCTGGGTCCCGACCGTGGCGCGGATCGGCGCATATACGCCGGATTGACCGACCGGTGCAAATGTCACCAGCATGCGGCTCTTGTTCTTCAGGAAATTCAGCGCCTTGCGGCCCTTGCGATATCCCGCCACAGGCTCGAAGCCCATCTTGCAGGTCACCGTGTCGCCCTTGTAGCCCGGCACCGAGATCGAACCCTTGGAGGCATAGGTCAGGGTGAGGTCGGCGCGCATCTCGCCGTCATAGAACTTGACCGTGCGTCCGCAGACCTTGTCCAGGCTGTCGGCGTGAATGACGGTCGCGGCCATCGGGTCGAGCACCGATTTCAGGTCTCCGTCGCCGATCGGCACCCAGCTGTTCGGATCGCGTTTCTTCGGCGCGGGAACGACTTGCGTGGAGGTGACCGCGCCATTGCTGAAGCGGATGTCGACCATCGAGGCCTTCTTGCCGGACGTGTAGTCGGCCCTGAAGGCTTGCGGCGTCATCTGCTCGCCGGAAATCGTGCCTTTCGACGAAATCGTGCCTTTGGTGTCGTCGAACAGCCTGCCGAGGCCGGCGGCCGAGACGGTGCCGTCGATGGCATAGCTGCCGCCTTCGTAATGGCTGGAAAAAGTCGCCCTGGCGATCGAAAGGCCGAGATAGGAGACCGTATATTCGCCCTTGAAGGATTGCGGCGAGGCGGCGGCGAAGCTTGTTGCCGGCACGGCAAGGGCAAGCAGGCTGGCAAGTGCATGGGAAGGACGGAGCATGGCGGCTGGCGAATCCCTGGCGGTTCGGCCGGAACGCAACGCGTCCAGCCTAGTATATCCCTTCGTGAAGGGCTTATAGTATTAAATCCGGCCTTTATATGGAGCGTGCCCCACGGCCAGCGACGTGCCGGAGCTTGACGCAGTGGTGAAATGCCACTATGGAACGCCAACTTTTCCAAAGGCCGCCTGACCGAGACCGCGCGCCGCCTGGCGCGGGCAGAATGGTTTGGCAGGTTTAGAAACTGAAGGTTAGACAAATGTCCCGCACCTGCGAACTCACTGCCAAGGCAGTCCAGACCGGCAACAATGTGAGCCACGCCAACAACAAGACCAAGCGTCGCTTCCTGCCGAACCTGGTCAATGTGACGCTGATTTCCGAAGCGCTGAACCAGAACGTCCGGCTGCGCATCTCGGCCAACGCGCTGCGTTCGGTCGAGCACCGTGGCGGCCTCGACGCCTTCCTGGTCAAGGCCGACGTCAAGGAACTGTCGCAGCGCGCCCGCCTGCTCAAGAAGCAGATCGCCAAGAAGCTCGCCGAGCAGTCCGCCGCTTAAAGCAGCTTCAGGCGGGGGACGCCGCCTCGAGCACCGGCCAGACCGGTGCCCGGAATAGTAGCGGGCGTCGGCATGACGCTCGGCTGGTTCCATTACCCAGGATAAAAAAATGAGTTTCCTGACGCGATACCTGCCCTTCGTGACCGCCATGGCGCTTGTCGTCGTGGCGTCGAATATCCTCGTGCAGTTCCCGATGCAGGGCCAGGTCGGCGGCCTGTCGCTGGCCGACCTGCTCACCTGGGGCGCCTTCACCTATCCTTTCTCCTTCCTGGTCACCGACCTTGCCAACCGCCGCTACGGCCCGGCCGTGGCGCGCAAGGTGGTGTTCGTCGGCTTCATGACGGCCGTGACCTGCTCGATTCTGGTCCCGCCCTTCCTGTTCCGCCATGGCCTGATCGAGTTCGAGACCGCCGCCGACCGGCTGGTGCGCATCGCCGCCGCCTCGGGCGCGGCATTCCTCACCGCCCAGTTGCTCGACGTCACCGTCTTCAACCGGCTGCGTCGGCAAAGCTGGTGGCGCGCGCCGATCATCGGCACGCTGGTCGGCTCGGTGTTCGACACGATCGTCTTCTTCGGCATCGCCTTTTCCGCCGCCTTCGCCTTTGCCGGCCCCAATGACGGTTTCGCGCTGGAGACCGCGCCGCTGATGGGCGTGCTGCCGGTCGAGACGATGCGCTGGGTCTCCTGGGCGCTTGGCGATCTTTCGGTGAAGCTGATCATCGCCGCGGTGGCGCTGATCCCCTACCGGCTGCTCGCGG
>JAFKFE010000787.1 GCA_017308345.1 Alphaproteobacteria bacterium
GGGCAACGGCGATGGTCGCCTCGTCCATATGCATTTCGGTAAGGATGGCGGCGACTTCCAGGGGATGCGAGAAATAGGGATCGCCCGAGGCGCGCTTCTGGTGGCCATGCTTCTGCATGGCGTAGACATAGGCCTTGTTGAGCAGCGCCTCGTTGACGTCAGGCTTGTAGCGCTGGACGCGCTCGACAAGCTCATACTGACGCATCATGGGCGGGATCTCGCGGTGCTGAAATGATTGATGCGCCGCACCGACGTGCGACGCATCCCATAGATAGCCACGAAACTTACGAGACGGAAGTGCCGGATGCTTGATCCAGGCAGCTTCCCTCGAAGCTTAGTAGTCGTCGCTCTTTTCCGGCGGTACCAGACCTTCGATGCCGGCGAGCAGGTCTTCCTCGCTCATACGGTCGAAAGCGATGTTCTCCTCGGCGTCGTCGGTGTCGGCCGCGGCGGCGGTCGCGCCGGTCTGGTCGGTGATCGCCTCGCCCTCGGCCTCCGGCTCGTCGACCTCGACATGCTTCTGCAGCGAGTGGATCAGGTCTTCCTTGAGGTCATCCGGCGACAGCGTCTCGTCGGCGATCTCGCGCAGCGCGATGACCGGATTCTTGTCATTGTCGCGCGGAACGGTGATCTGCGCGCCCTGGCTGATCTGGCGGGCGCGGTGGCCGGCGAGCAGCACGAGTTCAAAACGGTTGTCGACCTTGTCGATGCAATCTTCAACGGTTACGCGGGCCATGGACTGCCCCTTTCATGCGATGGATTTGATGGAAAGCTGGCGCGCTCCATAACGCGGGCGCGGCGGAAATACAAGCTTTTTGGCGGCGGCGTCGGCTCTACGGGCCCTTGCACGGCTCATCATCGGACCGCGCCATGACATGGCTCACATAGTTGCGATCACAATTGCTTGCAATGCGGGCCGTGCCCTTGGATATCCATAAATTGCGCGTTATCTCGGATGTGACGGCAACAGGGCCATTTGTCGGACCTGCTCGTCGAATGCTTTTAGACGACAGAAATTTTCGAAAGGGATGTTTTTCAATGTTCGATCCCCGTGAAAAGATCGCCCTTTTCATCGACGGCGCCAATCTCTACGCCACGTCGCGCGCGCTGGGCTTCGACATCGACTATCGCAAGCTTCTGTCGAGCTTCCAGAAGCGCGGCTATCTCTTACGCGCTTATTATTACACCGCGCTGGTCGAGGATCAGGAATACTCGTCGATCCGCCCGCTGATCGACTGGCTCGACTACAACGGCTTCAAGGTGGTGACCAAGCCCGCCAAGGAGTTCACCGACTCGACCGGGCGCCGCAAGATCAAGGGCAACATGGACATCGAGCTCACCGTCGATGCGCTGGAGCTGGCCGATGTCGTCGACCATTACGTGATCTTCTCCGGCGACGGCGACTTCCGCACGCTGGTCGAGGCGCTGCAGCGGCGCGGCCGCAAGGTGTCGATCATCTCGACGATGGCTTCGCAGCCGCCGATGATTTCGGACGATCTGCGCCGCCAGGCCGATCATTTCATCGACCTGATGACGCTGAAGAGCGAAGTCGGCCGCGACCCGTCCGAGCGGCCGGTGCGCCGGCCGGAACCCGCCGAAGTCGACGAGGACGATTATTGACGGGCGGCGGCCTTGACCGCCTTGCCCTCCCCCGAGCCCAGCCATGATTGCCCTCTCTGCCCGCGGCTGCATGATTTCATCGCCGGCTGGCGCGTGCGCGAGCCCGGCTGGTTCAACGCGCCGGTGCCGACCTTCCTGCCGCCGGATGGTGAAGACTCCGTCCGGTTGCTGATCGTCGGGTTGGCGCCCGGGCTGCGCGGCGCCAACCGCACGGGGCGCCCCTTCACCGGCGACTATGCCGGCGACCTGCTCTACGGCACGCTGATCGCCCAAGGGCTGGCGCGCGGGGAATTCAAGGCGAGACCGGATGACGGGCTGGAGCTCATCGCAACGGCCATCACCAATGCGGTGCGCTGCGTGCCGCCGGAGAACAAGCCGGTCGGCGCCGAGATCGCCACCTGCCGGATCTTCCTCAAGCCGACCATCGCGCGCTTTCCCAATCTGCGCGCCATCCTGACACTCGGCTCGATCGCGCATCAGTCGACGGTGCGGGCGCTGGGCGGGCGCGTCGCAGCCCTTCCGTTCCGGCATGGGGGACGGCAGGAGGCCGGCGGCATCACGCTTTTCTCCAGCTATCACTGCTCGCGTTACAACACCAACACCGGCGTGCTGACGGAAGAAATGTTCGTCAATGTCTTCAGGGAGATCGCGGCGTTCCTGAAGAGCTAGATTCAGGCGGCGGCGCAAAAAGTTCCGTGAGCCTGGCCGGACCGCCCTTCAGGACATTGAGATCGACATCACCGTCGATGCCGTCGACACGGCCTTTGTCCAGATATTGCCAATAGACCCAGCCGCCCTCGTTGAGCGGCCCCTGCAGGGAGCGCAGCCAGCGCTGACGCACCGCGACATGGGCGGAATAGATCGGCTCCGTCTCGTCAGTGATGTAGAGAATGGCCGGCTTGCCGAAGGCTGCCTCCACAGGCCCCAGGAATGCGAGGAGTTCCGCGTTCAACTCCGTGGGCGAAGGTCGATGCGGACAATTGCCGTGGAATTCGATGTCGACGACCGGCGGCAAAAGCGGCTCACCACGCGGCACCACAGAGATGAAGTTCCTGGCTTGATCGGCCCCCGGGCGACAGAAGGTAAAGAAGTGATAGGCGCCGACGGCGAGCCCCGCCGCGCGGGCCTGGCGCAGATTTTCGGCGAAGGCGTAGTCGACATAGTCGCCGCCAGCGGCGGCCAGTCGATTCGGCCCTGGTGGTGCGAAACGTCGATGCCGCGTATTGGGAATTCGCCGCGATCCGGTGGGAAAGCACGGGGCCGGAAAAAGCCCTCTGCCCAGACGGCAAACGCCAGAAAAAGGAAAGCCAGGGCCAGGACGATCAAACGGTTCCTCAAGCCTCGGCTCCCTGCCCGCCCGCCATATCGCCGGCGGCTTATCCGCGCTCCTTGAGGAGTCGCCCCTTCTCGCGCGACCAGTCGCGCTGCTTTTCGGTCTCGCGCTTGTCGTGCAGCTTCTTGCCGCGCGCAATCGCCAAGAGCAGCTTGGCGCGGCCGCGATCGTTGAAATAGATTTTCAGCGGCACCAGCGTCATGCCCTCGCGCTCGACGCTCTGCGAGAGCTTGGCCATCTCGCGCTTCGAGACCAGCAACTTGCGGCGCCGGCGCGGCTCATGATTGAAGCGATTGGCCTGGAGATATTCCGGCAGATAGGAATTGATCAGCCAGATCTCGCCGCCCTCGGCGGAGGCATAGCTTTCCTGGATGTTGGCCTGGCCCTGGCGCAGCGATTTGACCTCGGTGCCGGGCAGCACCAAGCCGGTCTCGATCGTATCGAGAACCTCGTAGGAGAAGCGCGCCTTGCGGTTTTCGGCGACCGTCCTGTTGTTGGGGTCGGCTTTCTTGACTTGATTCATGACGTCCAGAGTCCGTTTCGAAACTCGCTCCTGCGAGTCAGATGACGGTGTCACCGAGAACCGGAGCGGAGCGTACATATAGTACGTGAGCACCGGAAGCGCAGGTGGCGCCTTCAGATGGCCGCAAGAGTAGAGTTTCCAAACGGGCTCGTTAATTTATCAAGCCGGCATGCTTCATCGCGGCGTCGATCTTCTCGGCGGTCGAGCCCTCGATCGTCACCAGCGGCAAGCGCACCACGTTCTCGACCTTGCCCAGCTTCGACAGCGCGTATTTGGCGCCGCACAAGCCAGGTTCGGTGAAGATCGCCTTGTGCAACGGCAGCAGGCGATCCTGCAAGTCGAGCGCCTTGGCGCTGTCGCCGGAAAGGGTTGCCTCCTGGAATTCGGCGCAGAGTCTCGGCGCGACATTCGAGGTCACCGAGATGCAGCCGACGCCGCCATGCGCGTTGAAGCCAAGCGCCGAAGCATCCTCGCCGGAAAGCTGGATGAAGTCCTTGCCGCACGTGGCGCGCTGCTCGGAAACGCGCTCGACCTTGCCGGTCGCGTCCTTGACGCCGACGATGTTCTTGAAGTCGTGGGCAAGCCGGCCCATCGTCTCGGGCATCATGTCGATCACCGAACGCGGCGGGATGTTGTAGATGATGATCGGCAGCTGCGGCGAAGTGCTCGTAGAGGCCGCGCTGCGTCGGCCGGTTATAATAAGGCGTGACCACAAGCGCTGCATCCGCGCCGGCCTTTTCGGCATACTGAACCAGCCCCACCGCTTCCTCGGTGTTGTTGGAGCCGGCGCCAGCGACGACCGGAGCACGGCCCTTGGCCACCTCGATGCAGACCTTCACGACCTGGCGGTGTTCATCATGCGACAGCGTCGGCGACTCGCCGGTGGTGCCCACCGGAACGAGGCCCGTGGTGCCCTCGGCAAGCTGCCATTCGATGAAGGCGCGAAAGGCTTTCTCGTCGAAACGCCCGCTCTTGTCGAACGGTGTCACGAGCGCGGTCAGCGAGCCTCTCAGCATGTCTTCCAAACTCCTTGGAACTCTCAGGAACGTATCAGGTCTGTCGGTCGGGTTACTTGCGCGCCTTCTAACCGAAAGCGAAGCCGCGCACCATAGTCTCGACATGGTTCAGCGGCAAGGATCACAATAGAGCCAGTGTCGTGGTTTTCGATGTTCGCTGGACGTCGATATCAGGCTCGGGGCGAACATCGAAAACCCCGACACCGGATTCGACGGTTGGCTGGTGTCCTTTCGATTCTGAAATTCGCGCCGCGCCCGATAGCAAGGTCATGCGAATTCCAGAATCGGGACGCCGGCGGGTGTAATTCGAACGGCCTCGATAACCTTTTGTTTACGAGCCCTTCACCACCTAAGTTTAGGGTCTGTTCAGGCTTCAGGCCGCGTGCCAGCTGATGATGTGCTAGGATTGAACATGCCGATGAGGCGGCCTCATTTCTTCGCGCTTTTGGGCGTGATCGCCGCGCTGACGCCAACAATGGCGAACGGCGGCAGCGTCGATGCGCGCGCGACGGCCTCGATTCCGGCGCCCGACGCACCGCAGGCGCCGGGCCAGACGTCGACGGCCCCCGACATAGCGCAACTGAAGAGCGGGCTCGATGCGCTCGCCGCCAACAACATCGCCGGCGCGCGCAACGCGCGCGACACGTTGCCCGCCATCTCGCTCGACCGGCATATCCTGGCCTGGGCGATCGCGCTTTACGGTGGCGACCAAGTGCCGAGCGGCGAGATCGCCGACGCCGCGCAGATGCTGCCTGGATGGCCCGGCACTATCGCGTTGCGCAAGAACAGCGAGCGCGCGCTCTATCGCGAGAACCCGCCGCCGCAGGTGGTGGTGCAGGCCTTCGGTCGCAGCCAGCCGCTGACGCCGGAAGGCGTGATCATCCTTGCCCGCTCGCAGGTGGCGCTGGGCAACCAGGCGGCTGCCCGCGCGGTGCTGGTGCCGTTCTGGCGCATCGAGAAGCTGGAAGCAAAGGACGAGGCGACCGTCATCAAGGAGTTCGGCGCGCTGATCCCGGCCGCCGACCACCGCTAGCTATCGCATGGAGCGCAGGTTCTATGCCGACCGGCCGTCCTCGGCCCTGCGCGTCGCCGGCCTTGCCGGAGCGCAGCAGTTGGCGGATGCCTGGGCGGCGGCCGACAGGGGCGACAAGAACGCGGCCAAACTCTTGAAGGCGGTGCCAGCGGCGCAGCGTTCGGCCGGCTATTTCTTCGCCGAGGCGGAATATCTGCGCAAGCAGCAGAAATTCGCCGATGCCGCGGCGGTCGTGATGAAGGCGCCGACCGACGGCAAGGCCCTGGTCGACCCCGATGCCTGGTGGGTCGAGCGTCGCGTGCTCTCGCGCGAGCTGGTCGACCTGGGCGACATGAAGACCGCCTACAAGATCGTCTCCATGCACGCCGCCGAGAGCCCGCTGAACGCCGCCGAGGCTGAATTCCATGCCGGCTGGTACGCGTTGCGCGGCCTCAACGATCCAGCGACCGCGGCCAGCCACTTCAATCGCATTACCGAATTCGCCCGGGGACCGGTGTCGCTGTCGCGCGCCTATTACTGGCTCGGCCGCGCCGCGGAAGTCGGCGGCCCGGGCAGCGCCAGGGATTATTTCACGCGCGCGGCCGGCTATGGCACGACCTTCTATGGCCAGTTGGCCGGCGAGCGCGTGGGCCTCAGGACGCTCAACATCGTCTACCCGAAGCCGAGCGCGGCCGACCGCCAGAGCTTCGACGGCCGCGAGGCGGTCAGCGCGATCAAAGGGCTGCAGGAAGCGGGCTATGACCGCTACGCCGAGACGCTCTACCGCGACCTTGCCGGACAGTTGACCAGCCCGGGCGAACTGGCCCTGCTCGCGGTCCTGGCCGAGAAGCAGGGCAACCATTTCATGGCGCTCAAGGTCGGCAAGATCGCCGCCCAGCGCGGCATCGATGTCGGCGCGCCGATTCGGCCAATATTTCCGGATCCGGCAAGGCGCTGGCCTATGCCATCGCCCGCCAGGAAAGCGAGTTCAATGTCGGCGCCGTCTCCAGCGCCGGCGCGCGCGGCCTGCTGCAATTGATGCCGGGCACGGCCAGGCAACTGGCGAAGAAGGCCGGCATGAGTTTCTCGCAGGCGCGGCTGACGAGCGATGCCGGCTACAACGCGACGCTGGGCTCGGCCTTCCTCGGCGAACAGCTCGACCGCTTCGGCGGCTCCTACGTGCTGACATTCGCCGGCTACAATGCCGGCCCCAACCGGGCCGCCCAGTGGGTGGCGAAATACGGCGATCCGCGCGGCAAGCAGGTCGACGAGGTGGTCGACTGGATCGAACGGATCCCCTACACGGAAACAAGAAGTTACGTGCAGCGCGTGATGGAGAATTACGAGGTCTACAAGATGCGTATTTCAGGCAAATACGACATCGTGGGGGATCTCGTGAACGGGCGGAGCTGAAGGCCTCTCTCCTCCTCTTCCCGCAAGGAGGGTGGGCCTCGACGATTTGACGATCTCCGCCCTCGCCTATAGCTGTCAGGTCAATCCAGCAAGGACAGCACCGATGGCGGGCGACTTCTCCGACTTCTTCTATGCATCGCAAGACGGGCTGCGGCTTCACGCCCGCGTCTACGGTGGGGCAGATGCCGCCGGCTGGCCTGTCGTCTGCCTGCCCGGCCTCACTCGCAATGCCCGGGATTTCCATGAGTTCGCGCTCCATCTTTCGAGCGAGGCGCCCCAGCCGCGAAGGGTCGTCGCCTTCGACTATCGCGGCCGCGGCCAATCGGATTACGATCCCGACAGCAGCCACTATAATGTCGGGGTCGAGGCCGGCGACGTGCTTGCCGGACTGGCGGCGCTCGGCATCGAACAGGCCGCCTTCATCGGCACATCGCGCGGCGGCCTGATCATCCATGTGCTCGGCGCGCTGAAGCCGGCCATGCTGAAAGCCATCGTGTTGAACGACATCGGCCCGGTGATCGACGTGGAGGGCCTCGCCCATATCCGCAACTATCTCGACCCCGCGCCGAAGCCGAAGACCTTCGCCGAAGCGGTGGAGGCACAGCGGCGCGTGCATGGCACCGACTTTCCAACGCTCACGGACGCCGACTGGGCGCGCATGGTGGCCGCGATCTGCCGCGAGACGGAGGCCGGCTGGGTGCCGGATTTCGATCCGGCCCTGGTCGAGACGCTGGCCGGCGTCGATTTCTCGAAGCCGCTGCCGGACTTTTGGGCGCAGTTCGACGCCCTCGCCGCCATCCCGCTGCTTGCCATTCGCGGCGCGAACTCGAAACTTCTGTCCGTGGCGACGCTTGGCGAAATGCGCGGGCGTCATCCCGGCATGGAATCGATCACCGTCGAGGGGCAGGGTCACGCCCCCTTCCTCGAGACGGGCGGCCTGCCGGGCAAGATAGCGGCGTTCCTCGACCGGGTCGAAAATCAAGTCAAACAAAAGTAAAGCCCGAGACTATGCCAGTCCCGGGCTCTGATACCAAAATATACATCCACGCCCGCCAGCGAGGCCGATCCGACGGGCCTATTCGCCTTTCGAGCGCTTGCGGGGTGCTTTGGCCGGCTCCGGGCCCTTCGCCTTGCGAGACGACGGGGCGGAGGTCGGCGTGGTGAGGGGCGAAGCAAACACGGAGCTCTCCGCCGAGCGCGACGAGCCGTCGCTACGCGGCTTCTCGAGAACGGTGACACAGCCGTCGAGATCGTTGGTGGCCAGGTGCGCGTAACGCATGGTCATCGACAGCGTCTGGTGGCCAAGCCACATCTGCACACGCCTTATGTCGATGCCGCCCTGAACGAGGCGTGAAGCGCAGGTGTGACGCAGGATGTGCGGCACCACCTGCTCGTCGGCGCCGAGACCGACTTCCGTCTTCGCCTCGTTCCAGATCGCGCGATACTGCGCCTGGGTGAGCGTGGTGAACGGGCCTTTCGGCCGGCGCCCTTCCGTGTTTGGCGGCAGCTTGATCACGTCCTTGACGCGTTCCGTCATCGGAATGGTGCGGCTGCGGCCGGACTTGGTGATCCAGAAGGACACGCGATGTTCCTGGATGTCGTTCCAGATCAGGCCGAGCGCCTCGCCGAGACGGCAGCCGGTATCGACCAGGAAGACGGAAAGCCTGTAGGCATCCTCGCTGCGGCTCCTGATCGCCGCGAACAGCCGCGCCTCCTCGTCCCTCTCGAGGAAACGAATCCGTCCCGCCCGCTCCTTCTGGCGGCGGAACTCCGGCAGGCTGTGGATATCTCCCATCTTGTGAGCCTTGCGCAGCAATTTGCTGAGGGCAGCCATCTTGCGATTGATGGTTGCGTTGCTGTTGCCGCGCTGGCGCAATGTACCGATAAGATTGTCCAGGGTGTTCTGGTCAAAGGTGCTGAAACGCTCTCCAAGAAGGATCTCGTCTATTTCACCGATGAAGGAGCTGACATTGTATTTATGCCGCCCGTCATCCCAGAGTATATCTCGATAAGCTGCGAAAAGCTCCCCGATCCGATACGACTTTACTTCTCTGATCTTGTTATATGTGTAGTTGAACTTCGAATTCTGAGAAGAAAAGAACGCAAAATGACCAGAG
>JAFKFE010000788.1 GCA_017308345.1 Alphaproteobacteria bacterium
AGTTGGCTTTCCAGAAGGACGGCGGCCCGCCGGACGGCGCGTGATCAATTTCGTGACCACCCGCAGCCATGCCTATACCGTCCGACATCTGGTCGGCCAGTTGGGCAATGCCCGTCGCTGGAGCTATGAGCGCCTGTTCAGGCAGAAGGAATTGCGCGCGGGCACCTGGATCTTCACCGACCACGAACGCCTGTCAGGCTTCGAGATCGCGCTTGACGCCAAGGTCGCCACCAAGCTCGAGCAAGGCGGCTCACGCGTGCTCAACCATCCGGCCCATGTGCGGGGTCGCTATGAACTGCTCAAGGCCCTCAACGCGGCAGGGATCAACCGGTTTTCGGCCTGGCGCTGCGAGAACGAGCCAAAGCCCCGCTCCTTTCCGGTCTTCATCCGCAACGAATTCGATCACCTGTCCTCCGATCTCGACCTCATCCCCGATCAGCATGCGCTCGATGCCAGGCTGGCGCGGATGCGGCGGGAAGGTGTCCCGCTCGCCGGCAAGCTGGTGATCGAATATGCCGGCCAGGAAATCGCGCCCGGTGTATGGCAACGCTTCGCCACCTATCGCGCCGGCCCCCGGATGATCGCCCATCACAACGTGGTCGACTTCCAATGGGTGGCCAAGGACGTCAAGGATACCAGGCGCCTGCTTTCACATCCGATGCTTCCGGCCTTCGTCGAGAACGAGCGGCGCTTCGTCGCCGAGAACCTTTATGAGAACCTGCTGCGACAAGCGTTCGACCTTGCCGGCATCGACTATGGCAGGGCGGACTTTTCTCTTGTCGACGGGCGTCCGCAGATTTTCGAGATCAACACCAACCCCGCGCACGGCTCGCACCGGGTCATCTATCGCGAGACCTTTCCGGCCAGGGTAGCGACGCAGCGCCTGGCCGAGGAGCGGCTTTACGATGCGTTGCGCGCTGTCGACATGCCGAACGGCCCATCCATTCCGCTTGACGATCCCGCGCTCCGGCGGCAGCAGAAGTTCAGGCGCATTTTTCTGGGGCTGAAACGTGCTTGATGTGGCTGACGGCAGTTACGCGGCAGACACCCTTGTGCTCGGAGCCGCCGACCGCTTCGATTTCGGCTCGGAAGAGTTCAGCAGGCTTGTTCGCCGCTCTCGCGCTTCGGCCTTCCAGCAACCGGAATGGCTCTCCGCTTTCTACCGGCACATGGCGCCCGCATGCGGCGCCGATCCGCTGGTGATCACCGGCCGCAATGCCGAAGGCGAGCTCGGCCTGGTGCTGCCTCTGTTGCGGCGCGGACCGCGCGCGATCGAATATGCCTTTCTCGGTGTCACCGACTATGCCTGCCCGATCGTCGACGGCGACCTGCCGGTGGACGACCGCGTCACCACTCGTCTGCGGCGGTTCATCGCCGCGCACGGCCCGTTGACGATAGGGCCAGTGCATCGGGATCATGTCGAAGGCTGGCGGTCGCTGCTGCGCGTCGAGCCACGGCAACTCGATTTCGGCGCGCATTCGGTGCGCTATGGTTGGCCCTATCCGCAATGGCGGCGCCTCAATCTGGGCTCCCGCCGTGCCGCCGGCCTGGACCGCAAGGCGCGCCGGCTGAACGAGAAGGCCGGGTTGAAGCTGGAATTGCTTGGCGCCGCGGACATGCGGGGCGCCCTGCTCGCGGCGGCGGAGTTCCGGGCGGGACGTTTCGCCGACGATCCGCTGCGAACACCGCACGGACTTGAATTCTACACCGAGGTCGCGACCAACGGCGCGCGTTCCGGCCTGGCGAGAACCTGGCGTCTCACGTCCGGCGGTGCGATGGTTGCGCTTGTCTTCGGGCTGGCCGAGGGCGCCGCGTTCCGCTACATCCTGCTCGCCTGCGATTATGCATCCCATGCCCGGCACTCGCCCGGCCGGCTTGCGCTCGATCACGCCATGGCGGCCTGGGCTGCCGAAGGGGGGACGGCCTTTGACTTCACCATCGGTGACGAACCCTTCAAGGCCGACTTCGGTTGCGAACGCACGCCAATGTATGAGTTCAAACTATGAACATTGTGCCTGAAAAGCCGGTGCGAAGCGGTATTCCCTCGCTTTCGGTCGTGGTGCCGGCCAAGGATCGCCGCACCTGCCTGCCGCGCACGATCGCGTCGGTGCTGTCGGATCCGCGCCCGGACATCGAATTGGTGGTCGTGGACGATGGCTCCGTGGACGACACCCCGGCCTATCTGGCCTCGCTCGACGATCCGCGCCTGGTGTGGCGCCGTTTCCCGACACCATACGGCGCCAATCAGGCACGCAATGAAGGCGCGGCGCTGGCCGGCGCGCCGCTGATTGCCTTCCTCCATTCCGACGATGCTTTCACCCCTGGAAGACTCGGCCGGCTGATCGACTTCTTCGATTCCAATCCGAATGCCGCCTGCACCGTCGACGGGTTCGTCGACGTTTCACATGGCGGTCATCGGGTGCACCGCCTGCCGCAGCCGACGCCCGACGCTGAGCGCCTGATCGAGCTTCTGCTTTGCCATTGCGTGCCGCTGACCAACTCGACCGTTACCGTGCGCCGCGCCGCCTTCGAGGCGGTCGGCGGCTACGATCCCCGCCTCAAGCGCCATCAGGATCGCGAATTCCTAGTGCGGCTTGACAGGCAGCAAAAGGTCGTTTTCGGCAAGGCGACCGACGTGTTGAAATATCGGGAGCCCAACTCGATTTCGCACGCCCATGCCGGCTACATCGAGGGGCTCGATGATTTCGTCGGCTGCTGTCCGGAATACGGAGCCGAGCATTACCGCCCGATCCTCAGCTATCTGACGCTGCGGGGCATTCTCAAGGCG
>JAFKFE010000789.1 GCA_017308345.1 Alphaproteobacteria bacterium
GGTTGACCGCGGTGGTCGACTTGCCGACGCCGCCCTTGCCGGAGGCGACCGCGATGATGGCGTCGATGCCAGGCACGCCGCGCTTGCCATGGCTCTGGGATGCGGGCGCATGCGGCGCGGGACGCTGCGGCGCCGGCGGCGGGGCGGCGGGCCGAGGGGCGGCCGGGCGCGCCGGAACCGGCGCCTCCATGCCGCCGCCCTTTTTCTCCGACGTCAGCGCTACGACGGCGCTGGCGACGCCAGGGATGGCCTTCACCGCGCGCTCGGCCGCGGCACGCAGCGGCTCCAGCTCCTGGGCACGGGCGGCGGGAACGGTGATCGAGAAGAACACCTTGGAATCGGCGATGAAGATCTCCGAGACCATGCCGAGATCGACGATGTTGCCGGTGAAGTCCGGCCCGTTCACCGTCTTCAGGCGCTCGATAACGGATTCCTTGGTGACGGACATCTTTTCCTCTGGCGTTTGGCTGCCGCTCACATAGTGCAGATTGCCGGCGGGTCCAAGCGCCAGACCGTCACATCACCCGGCCAGCTTGGTGGCGAGATAGGTCAGCGCGGAGATCGCAGCCGTGGCCGGCAGGGTGATCACCCATGCCACGACGATGTTGCCGGCGATACCCCAGCGCACCGCGGAGACGCGGCGGGCGGCGCCCACGCCGATGATGGCGCCGGTGATGGTGTGGGTGGTCGAGACCGGGACACCGAGCCAGGTGGCGGCGAAAAGCGTGATGGCGCCGCCGGTCTCGGCGCAAAAACCCTGCATGGGGTTCAGCCGCGTGATCTTGGATCCCATCGTATGCACGATGCGCCAGCCGCCGAGCAGCGTGCCCAGCGCCAGCGCCGACTGGCAGGTAAGGACCACCCAGAGCGGCACGTAGAAGCTCTGGCCGAGCATGCCTTGCGAGTAGAGCAGCACGGCGATGATGCCCATGGTCTTCTGCGCGTCGTTGCCGCCATGTCCCAGCGAATAGAGCGAGGCGGAAAAGAACTGCAGCACGCGAAACGTGTTGTCGACGGCGAACGGCGTCTGGCGCACGAACAGCCAGGAGACGATGAGAACGAGGACGAGCGCCAGAACGAATCCGGTCGCCGGCGAGAGCACGATGGCCGCGACCGTCTTGCCGAGCCCCGACCAGACGATGGCGCCGGTTCCGGCCTTGGCGACGCCGGCGCCTACCAGCCCGCCGATCAGCGCATGCGAGCTGCTCGACGGAATGCCAGCGATCCAGGTAACGATGTTCCAGACGATGGCGCCGACAAGTGCCGAGAAGATCACCGCCGGCGTGACGATGCTGGCGTCCACAATGCCCTTGCCCACCGTCTCGGCAACATGCAGGCCGAAGAACAGGAAGGCGATGAAGTTGAAGAACGCCGCCCAGAACACCGCGTAATGCGGCCTGAGCACACGGGTGGAGACGATGGTGGCGATCGAATTGGCGGCGTCGTGCAGGCCGTTGAGAAAGTCGAAGAACAGCGCCACGGCAACGAGGCCGATCAGCAGCGGAAAAGCGATCACGGCGTCCATCGCCTAAACGTTCTCGATCACGATGCCGCTGATCTCGTTGGCGACGTCCTCGAAGCGGTCGACCACCTTTTCCAACTCGCCATAGATCTCGCTGCCGATCAGGTAGGCCATGGGATCGCCGCGACCGTGCCGCTTGAACAGGTCCTTGAGACCTTGCTCGTGCAGGTCGTCGGCGCGGCCCTCGACCCGCATGACCTCTTCGGCGATCGCGTTCAGCCGTGCGGCGTTCGCCCCCACCTTGCCGAGCAACGGAATCGCCTCGGCGACCAGCCGGGCGGCCTCGACGATGACGCCACCCATTTCCCGCATCAGCGGATCGAACTCCTTTTTCTCGAACAGTTTCACGGTCTTGACGGTCTTGTGCATCATGTCGATGGCGTCGTCCATCGACTGGATAAGATCCTTGATGTCGCCGCGGTCGAAGGGCGTGATGAAGGAACGCCTGACGGCAAGCAGGACTTCAGCGGTGATCCCATCCGCCTCGTTCTCGAGGTCGACAATCTTCTGGCCCCACCGGTCGACGTCATTGCCGGCGAGCAGTTGCTGCAGCGCTTCGGCGCCGCCGACCACGGTGCGCGAATGCCGTTCGAAGAGGTCGAAGAAGCGATCCTCGCGCGGCAACAGCTTGCGAAACCAGCCCAGCATCTTGTCCCTCCTTGCCTCTGCCTATCCCACATAACGCCATGAGCGGCGCGGGAAAACAGATAGCCGGCTCAAAAAATGTGGACGAGGCCCGATTGCGCATGCGTCTTGCGAAGCGAGGCGATTTCCCCGACCCTTGGACCAGACCATGGTGGACCGGATGGCATGATCGACAAACTGGAGTTCTTCCTCGCGCTGGCCAAGGAAGAGCATTTCGGCCGGGCGGCGGAGGTGTGCGGCGTCACCCAGCCGACGTTGTCGGCCGGCATCAAGCAGCTCGAGGAGCAGCTCGGCGTGATGCTGGTGCTGCGCGGCTCCCGCTTCCAGGGCCTGACGCCGGAAGGCAAGCAGGTGCTGGGCTGGGCGCGCCGCATCGTCGGCGACACAAGGACGATGCGCGAGGAGATGCGCGCTGCGCGCCACGGCCTCGCAGGCCGCATCCGCATCGCGGCGGTTCCTACCGCCCTGGCCATGGTGGCGAGGCTGACGACGCCGTTCCGCGAGAAGCATCCGGGCGTCACCTTCTCCATCCTGTCGCGGACGTCGATCGAGGTGCTGTCGCTGCTCGGCAATTTCGACGTCGATGCCGGCATCACCTATCTCGACAACGAGCCGCTCGG
>JAFKFE010000790.1 GCA_017308345.1 Alphaproteobacteria bacterium
CCGTAGCCGAAGGAGAGCCGGCTGTTGACATAGTCGACGATCGCCTGCACGCGCGGCCAGCCGGGCGGCAGATGGGCGAAAAGCTGCCATGCGACATCGCTCAGGTGATCGGTCTCGCAGTAACGGCTGCCGAGCAGATAGACCAGCACGTCGTCGGACAGTTCCGCGACAGGCGTTTCGCGCGCCAGAACATTGACCGTGTCCGTTTCGCCGCTGTCCTCGATCACCGCGTCGTAGAGGATGCGGAAGCTTCCGGCCGGCGCCGTGAAGCGACGGCAGGTATTGCCGTGCCGGTCGCGATAGACCCGGGTCGGCACCGACGGCGAGGTGAGAACCCGTGTCTGCCGCTTGATGTCTGGCTGGCGCTCGGGGTGGATGTCGAGCAGCGATATGATCGGCGTTGCCTGGGCACATTCAATGGCGATCTCATAGCCGAGCCGGATCAGCATGACGGTTCCCCTTCGACGTTCTTGGAAGACAGCCTCTTCAACGCCGCGGGCCGGAGGTTGTTCCCGGGCTCGTCGCGAAATGTGGGCTTCTCGCCTTCTCAGGCGGTGCCGGCCGGTCTAGACTGGATGTCGCGTTTCGCCCTCCCCGAAAACGATCCTCCAGGAAATCCGATGTTCCCAGGCTCAAAGTTCGCCGCCTTCCTGTTCGACATGGACGGCACGGTGCTCAACTCGATCGCCGCGGCGGAGCGGGTATGGACCACCTGGGCAAATCGGCAGAACCTCGATGTGACGGCTTTCCTGCCCACGATCCATGGCAAGCGCGCCATCGAGACGATTGCCGCGCTGGAACTTCCAGGCGTCGATCCGGTCGTGGAGGCAAATCTGCTGCTCAAGGCCGAAGCCGACGACCTCGAAGGCATCGTCCCCATCCCTGGCGCCGTCGCGTTCCTGCGCTCGCTGCCGCCGGAGCGCTGGGCCATCGTCACCTCGGCGCCGCGCGAACTGGCGCTGCTGCGCATCGAGGCGGCCGGCATCCCGGTCCCGGCCATGATGGTGACGGCGGAAGACGTGACCAATGGCAAGCCGGCGCCGGACTGCTTCCTTCTGGCGGCAAGGCGTCTCGGCGTCGAGGCGCGCGACTGCCTGGTCTTCGAGGATGCGCCCGCGGGCATCGCGGCAGGCGAGGCTTCCGGCGCGTCGGTGATGGTGATCAGCGCCACCCACGTCCACCCGATCGAGACGCCGCACCCGACGATCCATTCCTATGACGAAATCGGCATTGCGGTCGACGATGCCGGTTTTATCGCGCTGTCGCCGACACGGGCCGCGGCCTAGTTCCGGCTCTCGTCAGAAGTCGCTGGCCAGGCCCTTGACCTCCCAGTCGCCATAGCGCCCGGGCTCCTTGCCGCCGCGGCCGCCGATCTCCTTCGGCAATTGCGCTTCCGCCGCCCGGTATTCCTGGCGACGAGCCTCAGCCTCAGCCAGCGCCCGTTTTGCTTCCGGCGTCAGCGTCTTTCGCGGCTCTTCGCCTTCCGCGGCTGCTTCGGTTTTGCTTGGCTGTTCGGTCATGCGATAGTCCCTGCCGATTGAAACGAGGGCCGGCATTTCCCATCATATAGCCATGATGATGGAAGGATCGACCCTTATTGGTGAGCATCGGAATATTCCGAAAACCGGATTTCCCTTTTCGGCCAGATGCTCTAGCTGCCACGCCACATGGATGAAATGATGAACACGCTTCGCACCGCCATGCTCCTTGCCGCGATGACGGCGCTGTTCATGGGCGTGGGCTACCTGATCGGCGGCTCCGGCGGCATGATGATCGCTTTGCTGTTCGCGGCTGGCACCAATCTTTTTGCGTACTGGAACGCCGACAAGATGGTGTTGAGGATGAACAATGCCGTCGAGGTCGACGAGAAGAACGCGCCCGAATATTACGCGATCGTCCAGGCGCTGGCCAGGCAGGCAGGCCTGCCGATGCCCAGGACCTATCTGATCGACAATCCGCAGCCCAACGCCTTCGCCACCGGCCGCAACCCGCAGAACGCGGCGGTGGCGGCTTCCACGGGCCTGCTGGAGCGGCTCAGCCACGAGGAAGTGGCGGCGGTGATGGCGCATGAGCTCGCCCATGTTCAGCATCGCGACACGCTGACCATGACGATCGTCGCCACGCTTGCCGGTGCCATCTCGATGCTGGGCAATTTCGCCTTCTTCCTCGGCGGCAGCCGCGACAACAACAATCCCTTCGGCTTCGTCGGCGGGCTTGTGGCGATGATCGTCGCGCCCTTCGCCGCCATGGTCGTGCAGATGGCGGTCAGCCGCACCCGCGAATACGAGGCCGACCGGCGCGGCGCCGAGATCTGCGGCCACCCCCTTTGGCTGGCCTCGGCGCTTGACAAGATCGCGCGCGGGGCCGAACGGATCCCCAATCCGGATGCCGAGCGCAATCCGGCGATGGCGCATCTCTTCATCATCAACCCGCTTCACGGCGAACGCATGGACAATCTGTTCTCGACCCACCCGAGCACCGAGAACCGCATCGCGGCGTTGCAGGAAATGGCGCGCGAGATGGGTGGCGCGTCGCCGTCCGCCCGGCGCGAGGCACAGGCGCCGGCCGCCGCCGATGAGGCGCGGACCGGTCCGTGGGGCAGTCCCGCTGACCCCGCGCCGCCCGCCGAACCGGCGCGGCCGAGACCCAATCCCTGGGGCCGCAACCCGACCGGACCGCGCAATGTCCGCTCGAAAGGCCCCTGGTCGTGACGCCGCCGAGGCGCGGCCATCAAGGCAATGCGCGCAACAAGGCCGGCGACGAGACCATCGCCGGCCTTGTT
>JAFKFE010000791.1 GCA_017308345.1 Alphaproteobacteria bacterium
GAGCAGGATGCCATCGACGCCCGCAACACGCTGAATTCCACCCTCACCGCCAATCGCCAGCAGGCCGAGGCCGACCTGAATGAGGCGACGTTGAAGGCGGGCATGCAAAAGGGCCTGATCGCGCAGGCATCGGACCCCGCGACGGCGGCCAGCATCACCGGCGACCAGGAACCGGCCCTGCTCTATTCGCTGGTGCGGGTTACCGACGGCAAGACGAGCGAGGTCGAAGCCAAGGAAGACACGCCCGTGCTGCCGGGCGACGTGATCAAGGTGAAGCTGGCGCCGACGGCCAGCCAGTAACGCGGGGCCGGCGGTGCGCCGCCGGAGATCGGAGCCTCAAAAGATCGCCCCGCAAACCCGCCATCGCCTCCACGAACCGAAGCCGGTCCCGGCACGCTCTTCGCGCTCGCCTACGAGCGGTCGAATGCCGTTGCCGGGCCGAAACGCGGTGCGTAGGCGACTTCGTCCGTCTCGGTCTTCAACGTCTCAAAGGCCACCGGAACTCGACGCGCACGGGCAACGGGAAGCCGCGTCAGCTTGAAAAAGCTGAAAAACATCAAGAACGAGCCGATGATATAGGGATTTAGTATCTCGACCTCGACGAATGAACGAATGAGCAGCAATCCCATGGAGCCGGCAAGGATTACCGAATCAGCGCTCCAATCGCCGAACACAACCTTCGACACATGACCGTAGAACGCGCGCAGCAGAACCAGCACCAGCATAGTCACGCCGATGAAACCGAGTTCGACCAACGCCTCGATATAGGTGTTATGGAAATGGAAGCCGGAGCGGGTCGAGATGTAGAACTCCGCCCATAACCGCTCCGGATCGGCGAGGCCCTGCACCCAGTAAGCGGCGTAACCATAGCCGAGCAACGGACGCTGCTGCGCCGCGGCCCAGCCCTGCTCCCACAGATAGGTGCGGCCGGTAAGCGTGGAATCCTTGCCGAAAATGCCGAGCACGAAATCGAGCAGGCCGAGATTCAGCGCGGCCGCCATGCCGACCACCAGCGCGCCAGCGCCGATTACAAACAACACGCGGCGGTAACGACGCGACAGAACCTTGCTCATGGTGAGCAAGGCGACGATTCCCACTCCCCCCGGCAGGGCGGCGACAGAGGTTGCCGAATGGGCGATCGCCAACAGGTAGAGTGACAACAGGATGACGGGAGCCGTCCAGAAGAAGGCCAGCCAGTTGCGCCGGTAAAAAACAAGAAAGACAAGGCAGAAAAAAATGCCCAGCGAAGCGAAGAACCCTACCTGGTTCTTGGAACTGAAAGCGCCGACGAAATTGTAGGTGCCGTCGATCGTATCGAGCGCGTAAGCGCCGACCTTCAGCGAATAGAGCAGGACGAAGAAGATGCCGATCAGAGAGCCCACCACCAAGGTGCGCACACTGATGGTGCGCGCCGCGACATAGGCGCAGAGGACGTGTGAGGAATACTGCACCGCCGCGCGCGCGCTGATGCCGGCCGCCTGCGACCAGAAGACGGAGAGGCAGACGTAGGCCGCGAAAAGCATCGGCAGCCAGGCGCTGGAGAGTTTCCAGGTGAAGCGCCGATAGTCGACGAAGAGCAGTGGCAGCCAGACGGCGTAATAGGCGAGGATCAGGGTCTGGCCGAAAATGGTCGAATAGGCGAAGGCGATCATGGAGACCGCGACCGCGAAGATGCCGTAGGTGCCGTTGCCGTCAGGGTCGATCAGAATGGATTTCGGAATCTTCATACTGGATTTTTGTCCGTTGAGCCCCCCCTCCGTTCCGGGATGCCTCGCGGCCTCCCGATATCTATTGTGCACTGCGATATAACCTATCGCTATCCGGCGGGCGGCTCAACCCACAAAAGTTGCTGCGGACGATCAGGACCATGCGGCATCGCACAATGAAACGGCCGGATGGGACGGAAGCGCTTTATGACTTCAAGCCGCGGTCGAGCGCGCGACAGCAGATTGAATCAACCGGTCGGCCAGGATCGCCAGGAAGGCGATCGACAGGCCGGCGATCAGGCCTAGGCCGGCGTCGGCCTTGCCGAGCGCGACATAGACCGCCTGGCCAAGATCGCGCGTGCCGACAAGGGCGGCGATGGCCAGCATGGACAGCGCCGCCATGATGGTCTGGTTGAGGCCGAGCATGACGACCGGCAGGGCCAGCGGCAGCTTGGCCTGCAGCAGCGTCTGCATCGGCGTCGCGCCCATCTGCTCGACCGCCTCGACGACGTTGGCGCGCACATGCCGCAATCCGTGCTCGACATAGCGGATCGGCGGCACGATGGCGTAGAGCATGATGGCGATCAGCGCGGTGAACTCGCCGACCTTGAAGAACATCAGCGCCGGGATGAGAAAGACGAATTGCGGCATGGTCTGCAGCGCGTCGCAGATCGGCTTCAGGATGCGCGAGACGCGGTCGCTATGCGCCGCCCAGGTGCCGAGCGCGCCGCCGACCATAAGGCAAAGCAGGACCGCCAGCGTGCAGAGATAGAGCGACTGCACCAGCTGCGGCCACAGGCCGTTGACCAGGATCAGCCCGAAGCCTGCTACCGCGAAGAAGCCGAGCCGCGGCCCGCCCACCTGGCCGGCAAGCAAGGCGACGGCAAGGATGAAGACGGGCCAGGGCAGGTCGAGGAAGCCGGTGTAGAGAACGAGGCCGGCAGCGAGCACGGCGAGCGCCGCCCGCCAGTCGAAGCGGCGCGCGGCCAGTCCGGCCAGGGCCAGCACCAAGGCGGCATAGGCGGCCAGCGCCGATGGCGGCAGCGAGAAGCCCCACATGGCCGGCGTCGCCGCGC
>JAFKFE010000792.1 GCA_017308345.1 Alphaproteobacteria bacterium
AATCGCCTTCGCGCTCTCCGACCGCCTGGAAGCCATCGGCGTACGGGACGCTCATCTCGCCGGCCACTCGCTGGGCGGCGCGGCGGCTCTTGCGCTCGCCCGGCTCGGCCGTCTCAGCGTGCGCTCGGTGACCCTTTTCGCCCCGGGCGGGCTCGGTCCCGAGATCAATGCGGGCTTCATCGCCGGGCTTGCCCGCGCGACAAATGTCCAGGCGCTGGAACGCTGGCTGACAGTCATGGTCGGCGATGCGGGAGCCCTGCCGGCCGGCTACGCGCAAGCGGCGGTCAGGCAGATGGACAAGACCGGCAACCGCGATGCGCTGGCGGCGATGGCCGAAAGCCTGTTCCCGGACGGAACGCAGGGCTTCGACCTGACGACGGCGCTTGCCGGGCTCGGCGTGCCGACGCGGCTCGTCTGGGGCAGGCTCGACCGCGTCATACCGGCCGCCCACGCGGCCCGCGCGCCGGGTTTCGCCGCGGTCCATCTTCTCGACGGCATCGGCCATGTGCCGCAGATGGAGGCGCCGGCGCTGACGGCCAGGCTCATTGCCGAGACGGTTCGCAGCTGCGGCTGAGCCAGATCGACGGACCAAGACACGATTTCAGCGGCGCAAGAGAATCGCCGGACCAGTATGCCAGAAGGAGTGACCGAGATGATCTTCGACCATCGCACCTACACCGCCCGCCCCAACAAGCTGTCGCATTTCCTCAAGCTCTACGAGGATGTCGGCCTGCCGATGCAGCGGCACTATCTGGGCGAGCCTTTCGGCTTCTTCCAAACCCATATCGGCGATCTCTCGCGCACGGTGCATTTGTGGAAATATGCCAGCCTTGCCGACCGGGAGGAGCGCCGCGACCGCATGGAAGCCGACCCTGAATGGCAGGCCTACCGGCGCGAGGTCATCGAGACCGATTATCTTCTCGACATGCGCAACCAGATCCTGAAGCCCGTCTCCTTCTTCAATCCCGGGAAATAAGATGGACCTGAATTTCTCGGCCGAAGGGCAAAGCTGGCCGATACGGCTCGCGGGCGATGCCGAGCGCACCCGCCGGGCGCTGCTTTCGGCCCTACCCATGCGCCTGCAGCTCCATACGCCCAAGATCGCCGGCAGCCACATCTACTGGCACGCGCCCTTCGTGGAGGATGCGGAAGGCGCGACGCATGTGCTTGCCGCGACCGCCGGCGCCTTCATCTACTGGCCAGTGCGGCAATTCCTCGAAATCACCTTCGCGCCGCTGCAGGCCGAGAATGCCGAGGTCACCGTGCTCGGCCATCTCGACGCGCCGGTGGAAGGCATCGCCAAGCTCGCCGCGACGCTGAGGCGCGACCAGGGCCGCCGCATCCTGGAAGGCACGCTCTCCAGGGTGGGCGGCGGCGTCGCGGCGCCGCCGCCGCCATCGCCATTGCCGCAGGATATCGTCGCGGCGCGAATGGCGCTGTGGGCCGCTTGCCCGGCCGATATCGGCCGGGCGACTTCCTCGCGCGCCATCATGCACCCGGCTGGACCCGTCTTCACCGCGGAATCGGAAGCCCGGGTGCTGCATGAATTCCTGTGGTGGATCCGCGCCGAGCGCGGCGGAACGGACGAAGCGATGCGGCGCCACACCGCCGCGCTGGCGCTCGACAAGGCGGCGACGCGCCTTCGCGATTTCTGCCACATGGAGGAAACGCCGGCGCTGCTTTTCCGGCTCAAGGCGGCGATGGGCGACGCACATCCGTTCGATGCCCTGATCGACGAGGCGATCCTGGTCGCCGGACGGATCGGCGCCTGGCTCGATCTGCTCATCCCGTGGAACGACCTCAACGAGGCCTTTCGCGCCGCGCTCGACGGAAGGAGGGCCTGACGATGGAAAAGCTGACCATCGGCATCGTCGGCTTCGGCGTGATCGGGCAGCGCTGGACGGCCTGCTTCGCCCATGCCGGACATGACGTGCGCGTCTACGATCCGACGGAGCGGCGCGAGGCAACCTTCCGCGACGTGCTGCCGGCGCTGATGGCCGATCTTGACGCGTTGAAAGGCCCTTCGCCGGCGCCGGGGACGGTCGAGCTTTTCCCGACGCTGGCCGAGACGCTCGACGGCGTCGACTTCGTGCAGGAAAACGGCCCGGAGGATCTGGCGCTCAAGCGCCGGCTGCTCGCCGAGATCGAGGACCATGTCGGCGACGCGGTCGTCATCGCCTCTTCTTCCTCGGCGCTTCTGGTCTCCGACATGCAGGCCGAGTGCCGCTTGCCTCGCCGCGTCGTGCTTGGCCATCCGTTCAACCCGGCGCATCTGATGCCGCTGGTCGAGATCGTCGGCGGCAAGGCGACCGATCCGCAGGCCACAGCACGGGCGCGCGCCATTTACGAAGCCATCGGCAAGAAGCCGGTGACGCTCAACCGGGAAGTGACCGGCCACATCGCCTTGCGCCTGATGGGCGCGATGTGGCGCGAGGCGATCGCGCTGGTGCGCGACGGCGTCGCCTCGGTCGAGGATGTCGACCGGGCCTTCATGTACGGGCCGGGGCCGAAATGGACGCTGCAGGGGTCGTTCATATCCAACACGCTCAACGCCGACGGCATCGACGATTTCCTGCGCAAATACGGCCCCACCTACCAGGCGATCTGGGACACGCTGCTCGACGCCAGGCTCGACGGCGAGACGATGCGCGCGATCTCTGCCTCGACGGACGCGGCGATCGACGGCCGCGGCCAGGAGGAGCTGAAGGCGGCGCGGGAAGCCGGCCTCGTCGGCATTCTCAAGACAGTCGCCGAGCACGGCGCGCTCTGACTACCGCAG
>JAFKFE010000793.1 GCA_017308345.1 Alphaproteobacteria bacterium
TCTTGAATTTTGCAGCGAGGGCAACATAGAAGCGAACTTCTCTGCCGCCAGCGGCGCACCGCCCTCGTTCGTGGGGCGTATATAGTCGGACCTCCCTCGACGCGTCAACATCGATTTCGAACTTTTTTGAATTTTTTGCGACGAATTTTTCGGACCGCTTTTTCGATAGCCGACTGCCCCTGCGGCAGCCCCTGGGTCATCCACAACGGGCCCTATTGCCGCCGCATTGAAGCGTGAAACCAGCCCATATAAGGAAGGCGCCCGCGTGCGTGTGAGGCGCCCCAGACAGACGACCGCGACAGACGACAAGAACGCCGTCTCGCAAGAGATGCATCATTGGGGATATCGGCCCGGCTTGCCGCTTCGTTGACTTCAACCGCCGTGACAGGCAAATGTCATGGCCGCAAAGAGAACGACAAGCCGTTTCGCCCGGGGAAGAAGCAGCCTTTCTGGATGCCAGACACGGAAGAGGTCATAGCCGAACTCGGCAACGAGCCGCCGCTGATCGCGGACGGCCGCAGCGGTCCGCCTGACCGCCGCGAAGTCTCGGCGCGCTGGCTGTCGGGCACTTTCCTCACCGGTGTTACGTCGAGCGTCCTGATGGGCGTGGCGCTGTTTGCGGCCCTCGACGGGCGCCAGCAGCTCGCCACCCCACCCGAAATCGCCGAGCTCATCAGCCTTGCCGGCGGTGGAGACGATTCCGGCGAGCAGGCGAAGACCACAAGGCTCATTGCGCCACGCCAGATCGCCAGGGCGAAAGACCGGCGGCGCATGGAAGTGTCGATGGTCACCAAGGTCGGCGACCGCGATGTTATCCACACCATGCCTTTCGTGCAGATCAAGATGGCTTTGGCCGCCGGCCACACCACCAACCGCCCCTACCCGCCATTCGACCCGATGCAGGTCTTCGGCGACGACAGCGACGACAATGCCCAGCCGGCGACGGCCACCGCGGTCGCCGGGCAGATCTACGGCGCCAAGGTCGAAAGCGAGATGAGCCTGAAGACGGTCGACTTCCCGATCGAGACGGCTTCCTTCGATGAAAGGAGCGATCTTTCCGCCGACGAGGTGGAAAAAGTGGTCCGGGACGCCAGCAACGGCTTGAGCGACGGCGCCGTCCAGGTGGCGGCGCTGCACTATGTCGACCCGCAGCGATTCGGTGATGCCTTCGCCGAGTCGATGGCCGGCTCCTATGACGTGAAAATCACCCAGGAAAACGTTTCGGTGACCCCGCGCGCCACGCCGGACGATCAGGCGCCGGCCTTCGCCGAGGAAATCATTCCTTTCACCAAGGATACCGACATTGCCGAGGCGTTCGCTGATTCGGGCTACACCGGCGATGACGCGACGGGCATGGCCGAGGCGATCGGCAAGCTGCTGAACGCGACGGCGCTCAAGGCCGGGACCGTGCTGCGCGTCGGCCTGGAGGTGCGTGGCGATATCGCCAAGGTGGTCAGCACCAGCGTGTATGATCGTACCACCCACATCGTGACCATCGCGCTCGATGATCGCGGGCAGTTCGTGCCGGCGCAGGAGCCGGAACCCAATCCCGAATTGCTCACCGCATTCGACGATTCGCAACCCGTGGTCGTGCGCGGCAACCTGCCCAACGTCTATGACGGCATCTACCGCACCGCCTATTCTTACGGCATGTCGAAAGCGATGACCCAGAAGCTGATCAAGCTTCTCGCTTCCGACGTCGACTTCCAGTCGCGGCTTTCTCCCTCCGATCGGCTCGAGGTCCTGTTTTCGCAGCCGGATGGCGACGACCAGACGTCCGACGATTCCGAGCTTCTCTACGTCTCGGCGACCTTCGGCGGCCAGACGCGCAATTTCTACCGTTTCCAGATGCAGGACGGCGGCACGGACTATTTCGATGAGAACGGGTCGAGCGCCAAGCAGTTCCTGCTGCGCAACCCGTTGCCCAACGGTCGCTTCACCTCGGGCTTCGGCGCGCGGCGGCACCCGATCCTGGGTTATGTGCGCATGCATACCGGCACCGACTGGGCCGCGCCGATCGGATCGCCGATCATCGCCGCCGGCAACGGCGTCGTCGAGAAGGCCGGCTGGGCCGGCGGCTACGGCAAGCAGATCATCATCCGCCACGCCAATGGTTACGAGACCTCCTACAATCACCAGAGCGCTTTCGCCAAAGGCATAGAACCTGGCGTTCACGTCCGGCAGGGTCAGGTGATCGGCTATCTCGGCCAGACCGGCCTGTCCACCGGACCGCATCTTCACTACGAGCTGATCGTCAACGGCACCAAGGTCGATTCGATGCGCGTGCGCCTGCCGGTCGGCAAGGTGCTCAAGGGTGACGATCTCGTGGCCTTCAAGAAAGAGCGCGAGCGCATCGACGACCTTCTGAAGCAGGAAGACGGCAACTCGCTGAAGGTCGCCAGCGCCAAGACCGATTCGCAGCTTCCAAACTAGACCACGTTACGCTGAGATGGATGCGGTGCGGCGCGCTCCGCGCCTTTGCATGCCGTCGTCCCGGAGCCGCCGCGCATTCCGGGCGGCATGCATCAATCACGCGAATCGTTTGATTGCCGCGGCCAGGGCGACGCCTGCCCGGGAACCGTGAACCAGGCGGTGAGTGAGGAAAGCACGCAAAGCAGGGTCGTTGTCGCCGCGACCGCGGTGAAAGCCGAATCGCTCGCCGCGACCCTGGCCGCGTCGAGATTGGCGGCAAGACCGGGCGCGGGCGGCTCGCCGAACCCGGGCATGCCGGGAACATTGCCCGTCATCCGCGCGTAAACCCAGGC
>JAFKFE010000794.1:0-2762 GCA_017308345.1 Alphaproteobacteria bacterium
TGAAGTCGCATTACCGCGCGGTCGTCATCGGGGGAGGCGTGGTCGGCGCCTCGGTGCTCTATCATCTGACTCGCTTCGGCTGGAGCGACGTGGCGCTCATCGAGCGCGCGGAACTGACGGCCGGCTCCACCTGGCATGCGGCGGCCGGCTTCCATGCGCTCAACGCCGATCCCAATGTCGCGGCGCTGCAGGATTACACGATAAAACTCTATCGCGAGATCGAGGCGGAGTCCGGCCAGAATGCTGGCTTGCACATGACCGGTGGCGTCAACATGGCGAGCGATCCGCAGCGCTGGGAGTGGCTGAAATCGGCCTGGGCGGTGTTCCAGTCGGTCGGTATCGAGACGGCCCGCCTGGTGACGCCGGACGAGATCAAGGAAATCTGCCCGATCGTCGATGTCAGCGACGTGCTCGGCGGCCTCTATGATTCCAACGAGGGCCATCTCGATCCTTACGGCACGACGCATGCCTATGCGGGCGCCGCCAGGAAGCGCGGCGCGGATGTCATCCTGCGCAACCGCGTCGTCGAGCTGAAGCAGCGCGCCGACGGCGGCTGGGACGTCGTCACCGAGAAGGGCACGATCGTCGCCGAGCATGTCGTCAATGCCGGCGGCCTGTGGGCCAAGCAGGTCGGCCTCATGGCCGGCGTCGACCTGCCGGTGACGCCGATGGAGCACCATTATTTCGTCACCGAGGACATTCCGGAGGTCGCCGCCCTCGACAAGGAACTCGGCCTTGCCGTCGATCTCGACGGCTTTTCCTACCTGCGGCAGGAGCGCAAGGGCGTCCTGCTCGGCGTCTACGAGCAGAACCCGAAACATTGGAACATGGACGGCGCGCCCTGGGACTACGGCATCGAGCTGATCCCCGAGGACATCGACCGCATCAGCCCGGAGCTTTCCAAGGCCTACCAGCGCTTCCCCTGCCTGGCGAAGGCCGGCATCCGCAAATGGGTCAACGGCGCCTTCACCTTCACGCCGGACGGCAATCCGCTGGTCGGCCCGGTGCGCGGCTTGAAGAACTATTGGGTCGCCTGCGGCGTGATGGCCGGCTTCAGCCAGGGCGGCGGCGTCGGCAAGTCGCTGGCCGAGTGGATGATCCGTGGCGAGCCGGAGGCAGACATCTTCGGCATGGACATCGCCCGCTACGGCGCCTTCGCCGCCAACCGCGAGTATCTGCGGCAAACGACGGGCCAGTTCTATGCCCGCCGCTTCGTCATGACCTTCCCCAATGAGCGGCTGCCGGCGGGTCGGCCCTTGAAGCGTCCCGGCGCCTATGACGGCATGAGCGCCGCCGGCGCCGAATGGACGGCATCGTGGGGACTGGAAATCCCGGCCTATTTCGCGCCGATGGGCTTTCGCGAGGAAACGACGCTGAAGCGCTCCAACGCCTTCGACATCGTCGGCGACGAGGTGCTGCAGGTGCGCCGCGCCGCCGGCCTCGTCGATACCACGGCCTTCTCGCGTTATGCCGTGTCGGGCCCGGGCGCCAAGGCCTGGCTCGACCGGCTGCTCGCCTGCCGGCTGCCGAAACCCGGCCGCGCCAAGCTTGCGCCGATGCTCGGGTCGGACGGCCGGCTGAAGGGCGATCTCACCGTGCTCAATTGGGGCGGCGAGTATTGGATCATGGGTTCCTACTATCTGCGCGAATTCCATATGCGCTGGTTCGAGGCGCATCTGACGGATGGCGTCACGGTCACCGACATTTCCGATGCCATGTCCGGTTTCCTGGTCACCGGACCGAACGCAAGGAAGATCGTCGAGCGCACCACGCATCAGGACCTCTCCGCCAAGACCTTCCCTTTCATGGCTTGCGGCACGTTCGACATCGGCATGGTGCGCGCCCGGGTGGCCCGGCTCTCCATCGCCGGCGAACTCGGCTTCGAGATCAACTGCCCGGCCACCCTGCATTCGACCCTGCGCGAGACGCTGCTTGCCGCCGGAGAGGACCTCGGCCTGGCCGAGATCGGCTACTATGCGTTGAACGCGCTCCGGCTGGAGAAGAGCTTCGGCATCTGGTCGCGCGAGTTCACCCAAGGCTACACGCCCGGCCAGACCGGGCTCGATCGTTTCATCGCTTTCGATAAGGGCGATTTCATCGGCCGCGAGGCGGCGCTCGAGGAGAGCAAGGCTAGCGTCTCGCGACGGATCGTGACGCTGGAAGTCGACGCCGTCGACGCAGATGCCAGCGGTTTCGAGCCGGTCTGGTCCAAGGGTCGGCGCGTCGGCTTCGTCACCTCCGGCGGCTATGGCTACACGGTTCGCAAGAGCGTCGCCCTGGCGTTGCTCGATGACGATTTCGCCGGGGAGGGGACGGAACTTTCCGTACACATTGTCGGGGTCGAACGGCCTGCGCGCGTCATCGCGGCTTCGCCCTACGATGCTCAAGGCAAGGCGATGCGGCAATAGAGCATGATCCCGAACCGAAGGACCGCGATAGCGAAAAGTGGGAACCGGTTTTTCGGAAAAGATCATGCTCAAACAAGAGGATAAGATGGAACAGGATGACGTTTCGAAGAAAAGTCATCGTGTTCCAAGGAGGAACCGCCATGACTGAGGAGGCCGCACGAGACCTTAGGCGCGATCGCCGTCGCGGGCGCACCGGCGAGGCCGGCGGCGAGTCGAGCCGGCACCCGAACTACCGGTCGCTGAAGAACCCCTTCCTGCCGCAGCCTGTCTTTTCCGACGACCAGGTCGCCTCCATCCACGATACCGCGCTGCGCGTTCTGGAAGAGCTCGGCATCAAGGTGCTGCTGCCCGAGG
>JAFKFE010000794.1:2836-5487 GCA_017308345.1 Alphaproteobacteria bacterium
TGCTGCTGCCCGAGGCGCGGGCGATCTACGCCGGGGCGGGTGCATTGGTCGACGAGGACAGCCAGATGGTCAGGATCGGCCGCGACATGGTCGCGGCGGCGCTCGCCTCGGCGCCGCGCTCGATTGCGGCCCGTGGCGGCGACCGTTCCCGTGATCTCGCGCTCGAGCTCGGCTCCATGGCCTTCCTCGCCGGCTCCGGCGCCCCCAACGTCACCGATCTCGAGCGCGGACGGCGGCCGGGGACACTCCAGGCCTTCGAGGAATTCACCAAGCTGATCCAGCATTTCGACGTGCTGCATATGCTCGGCCCCTGCGTTGAGCCGCAGGACATCGACAACCGTTTCCGACACTACGCCTCCAACCGGGCGCAACTGACGCTGTCGGACAAGTTCCCATTCATTTTCGCCCGCGGCACGCCGCAGGTGGAGGACGGCTTCGAGATGGTACGCCTGGCGCGCGGTCTTTCGCGGGATGAGTTCCGCGCCGGCGCCTATTGCTACACCGTCATCAACACCAACTCGCCGCGCCAACTCGACATCCCGATGGCGCAGGGCATCATCGACTTCGCCAAGGCCGGTCAGGTCCTGATCATCACGCCCTTCTGCCTGGCCGGCGCCATGGCGCCGATCACCGTGGCCGGCGCGCTCACGCTGCAGCATGCCGAGGCGCTGGCCGGCCTGACGCTGGCCCAGATCGTGCGTCCCGGCGCGCCTGTGGTCTATGGCTCCTTCTCCTCCAACGTCGACATGAAGTCCGGGGCGCCGGCCTTCGGCACGCCGGAGCATGTCAAGGCCACGCTCGGCGCGGGCCAGCTTGCCCGCTTCACAGGATTGCCCTGGCGGTCCGGCGGCGGCAGCGCCGCCACTATTTCCGACGCGCAGGCGGCGCATGAGACGCAGTTCGCGCTGTGGGGCTCGGTGCTTGCGGGCGCCACCGTCTGCATCCATGCCGCCGGCTGGCTGGAAGGCGGCCTGAGTGTCTCCCTGGAGAAGCTGATCACCGACATCGAAGCGCTGCAGACCGTCGCCGAGCTTTGCCAGCAAACGCCGGGCGATGCCGACGCCATCGGCTTCGAGGCCATCGCCGAAGTGCAGCCCGGCGGCCATTTCTTCTCGGCGGCCCATACGATGACGCGCTACCGCACCGCCTTCTACGAGCCGTTGGTGGCCGACTGGTCGAATTTCGGCAACTGGACGCAGGCCGGCTCGAAGACCGCGACGGAGCGCGCGACCGGCATCTGGAAGCGGATTCTCGCGGATTTCCAGCCGCCGGCCTCCGCTGCCGCCACCGCGGGCGTGCTCGACGAGTTCATCGCCAAGCGGACCGGGGAAGGCGGCGCCGCGCCGGTCTCATGACTTGGTGAAAACGTAATAAATTCGAGACCTTCGCCATTCACGTTATAGTCAAGACGATTCGCGATCTGGCATCGGATCGCGAGCGCGGTTACGTTGCCAGGCATTGGCGGCGGCGCGGAGACATGTGTTGGCGATGGACGGTAGATGACGGCGCCTGGCGATTTGATGCAGGCCTTGTTCCTGAGGCTGAAGACCGATGCGTCGCTGTCGGCGCTGCTTGGCGGCGCCGGCCTGCTCGAGCAGGCGAACGACAAGGCCGCCTTTCCCAACGTCACCTGCGGCCGCACCAGCGCCTTCGACCTCGAGACCGGCGCCGACAACGACAGTGACCAGCTGGTCACCTTGCATATCTGGTCGAAAGCCCAGGGCGAGGCCGAGACACGCCTCATCATGGACAGCATCAGGGCGCGCCTCGACGGCGCGGCGTTTTCCATTGGTTCGCGCGGCCACACGCGCCTGTCGTTGGAATTCGCCGAGGCCCGCTATGACGAGGATCTGGCCGTCCATCACGGATTGCTGCGCTTCCGCGCGCTGACGCAGGAAGCCGCCTGATCTGAGCATGATCGCGAAGATCATGCTTCAACAGAGGATCAAAGTTGCGCCTGGATCGCGGCCTTGTCGATGACCGACCAGACCTCGCTTATGCGGTCCTCGTCGAACGCGTAGAAGACGTTCTCGGCGAAAGAGACGCGCTTGCCGTGGACCGGCAGGCCGAACAGCACGCCCTTGGGGCGGCAGTCGAAATGCAGGCGCGCCGCCACGCGCGGCGGCTCCGAGATCAGAAGCTCGATGTTGAAGCGCAGGTCGGGAATGGCCTCGAAATCGCCTTCCAGCATGCGGCGATAACCTGAAAGCCCGATCGTCTCGCCATTATACCGCACCTCCTCGCCGACGAAGCGGCCGAGACTGTCCCAATCCTGCTCGTTCAGGCAGGCGATGTAGCCCCGATAGAGACCGGCAATATCCTTGCGCGTCATAGCATGCTCCCATGGACGTCCGGCGTTTCTACACCAGTTGGGGCCGGACGGGGAATCCGCACCTGAAAAGCGTAGCGGGCCTACTGATTTTCCGGCTATGAATTTGCATACGGCTGAGGGGCCCTTGGCGTCCACGGGCTGCATTCATTTGTCTCGCGCAGGGGGAATGGCGGGCATGGATTTTCGATTGTTCACCGTTCATTTCACGTTCAGCCCATATGCGTTAGAACCGTGATCATGAAGAACCTTGGCTTCCATATCCGCAAAGCAGTGCTGGCGCTTGCCGCGGCCGGCCTGTTTGCGTCGCAGGCTACCGCCC
>JAFKFE010000795.1 GCA_017308345.1 Alphaproteobacteria bacterium
TCGGCAACGGGGCGCCCAGCCCATGCCGGCTGAGCATCGACGGCAATCTGCACGGCGCTCGCCACCTGCTTGACCACCGCCTCATGCACCGTGCCGACGACCTCGTCCGGCTTGGCCGGATTGACGATCTGGCGCGGCTTGCCGTAGCCGGCGGCGCGCGTGACCGGCTTGGCATGCCAGCGGTCCGGTCCGGCAAAGGCCGCTCTCGCCTTGTCAACGGCCGCGAGCGTCACCGGGTCGGTGATGTCGAAGCCTTTGGAATTGCGGCGCCCGGCGCCGAAAATCGCGGCGGGGCGCGCGATCGCGGGATTGGCGGCGGGACCCTGTGCCTCGACGGCCTCGAGCGGGTCGCGCGCGATCTCCTCGGGCTCGACCTCCTCGTCGGTCAACTGGTGCACGAAGGAGGAGTTGGCGCCGTTTTCCAGCAGACGCCGCACCAGATAGGCGAGCAGGTCGGAATGCGCGCCGACCGGCGCGTAGATGCGGCAGCGCGTGCCTTCGGCCTGGCGCACCGTCTCGTGCAGCGCTTCGCCCATACCGTGCAGGCGCTGGAACTCGAAGCCCTCGCGATCCTTCGCCATCGACAGGATGGCGGCAACAGTGTGCGCGTTGTGCGTGGCGAATTTCGGATAGATGGGGTTGGTCATCGACAGCAGTTTCTTCGCGCAGGCCATGTAGGAGACGTCCGTGTTGGCCTTGCGGGTGAAGACCGGATAGCCGGACAGGCCGAGCGTCTGCGCCCGCTTGATCTCGGTGTCCCAATAGGCGCCTTTGACCAGCCGCACCATGATCCGGCGGTCGTATTTTTTCGCGAGTGCATAGAGCCAGTCGATAGCGAAAGCCGCGCGCGGACCATAGGCCTGGACGACGACGCCAAAACCGTCCCATCCGGCGAGCTCCGGCTCGGCCAGCACGCGCTCGATGACATCGAGCGACAGGTCGAGCCGGTCGGCTTCCTCGGCATCGATGTTGAGGCCCATGCGCGAATGCCGGGCGGCAAGCGCCAGCGACAGGAGCCGTTCGGCCATCACCGGCAGCATCGCCTCCCGCTGCGCCACCTCGTAACGCGGATGCAGCGCGGAGAGCTTGACCGAAATGCCGTGATTGTAACGGATGTCGGGACCGTTGGACCCGGAATCGAGCGAGGAGATCGCATCCGCATAGGCGCGGTGGTAGCGGAGCGCATCGGCCTCGGTGCGGGCCGCCTCACCCAGCATGTCGAAGGAATAGAGGTAGCCCTTCTGCGTCATCGGCCGGCCGCGCTTGACGGCCTCGGCAATGGTGCGGCCGAGCACGAACTGCTCGCCCATCTCGCGCATCGCCGCGGCGACCGCCTTGCGGATCACCGGCTCGCCAAGCCTGCGCACCATGGCGCGCAGCGTGCCTTCGATGCCGCCCTCGCCTTCGTCGAGCACGCGGCCCGTCAGCATCAGCGCCCAGGTCGAGGCGTTGACGAAGATCGAGCTGGAGCCGCCCGAATGCGCCGACCAGTCATGCGGCGCGATCTTGTCGGCGATGAGGTCGTCCATCGTCTCGGTGTCGGGCACGCGCAGCAGCGCCTCGGCCAGGCACATCAGCGCCACGCCTTCCTTGGTGGAAAGCCCATAGGCCGAGAGGAAGACCTCCATCAGCCGGGGGTCGGTCGAGCCGCGCACCGCGCGCACCAGATCGGCGGCGCGCGCCGAGATCGCCTTGCGCTCCTCGGCTGACAAGCCGGCCGCAGCCGACAGGCGCTTCACCGCCTCGTCTTCGTCGGGCAAATAATTGGCGCGGATCTGCTGGCGGATGGCGTCGAGCGGCATGTCGGATCCATGAAAGCGAGCGTGAGCGGGCGATCCGGCGGCCACCGGACCGAATGGCGCAAGCTAGCACAGCTGCGAATTCCAGTCGGTCCAAAGAAATCGACAAAATAGGCTAATTGAACTATCATAGAAGCCAGATACTCATCATTTCGCCTGCAAAACTGATGACCGAAGACCAATTGGACCGCATAGACCGCAACATCCTGTCGGCGCTCGGGCGCGACGGCCGGCTTTCCATGTCCGAACTGGCCGGCAAGGTCGGCTTGTCCAAGACACCGGTGCAGGCGCGCGTGAAGCGGCTGGAGAAGGACGGCTACATCAGGGGCTACCGCGCCATCGTCGATCGCGAGCGCATGGGCGAAGGCCACGTCGCCTTCGTCCAGGTAAAGCTGTCGGACACCCGTTCGGCGGCGCTCGATGCCTTCAACCGCGCGGTGCAGAGTGTGCCGGAGATCGAGCAATGCCACATGATGGCATCGAGCTTCGATTATCTCTTGAAGGTCCGCACCACCGACATCGCCGCCTATCGCCGCGTGCTCGGCGAGCGCATCTCCGCGCTCCCCCATGTCGCCCAAACCTCGACCTTCGTGGCGATGGAGACGGTGAAGGACCGCTAATTCTCTGACACAGGGATTTTGAAAGGTTGCCGTCTGTCTTGGTGTAGGATTTTCCACTCCTTTCCGTGAAATCGGCGCCAACGCCGGGCATTGGTTGAAGCCGCCTGAACCTCGTCATTCTATGGCGGAGCAAGGAGCGAAGCGACGCGGCGCAGACCATGGAATCCATTCCGTGACTTGGAAGCGTTGCCGCGGTGCAGAATTCTGCTCCGTTGCACTGCATGGCGAAGGTAACGGCATGGCAACTGTGTTCATGCGAACGCTTTTTTGTCTCGAATGATGGCGTTGAGGACGACCAGGAGCTTCCTTGCGACTGCGATGATGGCCAGTTTCTTGGACC
>JAFKFE010000796.1 GCA_017308345.1 Alphaproteobacteria bacterium
CGAGCAGGTGGAGAACGCCGCCGAGATCGGCATGGAGCACAACCTCGGGCTGACGTGCGACCCGGTCGGCGGGCTGGTGCAGGTGCCGTGCATCGAGCGCAACGCGCTCGGCGCGGTCAAGGCGGTGACGGCGGCCTCGCTCGCCATCAAGGGCGACGGCACGCATTTCGTGCCGCTCGACGCCGCGATCGAGACCATGCGCCAGACCGGCCTCGACATGAACGAGAAGTACAAGGAAACCAGCCTTGGCGGGCTGGCGGTGAACGTGGTGGAGTGCTGAGACCCCACCGGGACTTCGGACTGGCCCTGTGGAGAAGTCGCTCAGGGCGTTGACGCGTCGACCCTTGCGGCTAAATCTTGGGGCATGTCTCTCAATCTCCTAAAACTCTGCGTCGGCTGCGACAGCGTCGAGGATCTTGAAGAGTGGATCGCTTTCCGCCTCGATGAGCGGCGCCGAGCCGGCGAGCCCGTCGAGCACTGGCATACCACCCGCATGGTGCCGACGCGCGGCGCCGAGGTCACCGATGGCGGCTCGCTCTATTGGGTGATCAAGGGCAGCGTCCAGTGCCGGCAGCTGATCACCGAGATCCGGCCCTTCACCGATGGGGAGGGCATCGGCCGCTGTCATCTGGTGCTCGATCCGGAGGTGGTGCGCACCGACTGGCAGCCGCGCCGCGCCTTCCAGGGCTGGCGTTACCTCAAGCCCGTCGACGCTCCCGCCGACCTCGGCAAGGGCAGGGCGGCGCTCGCAGAGATGCCGCCGAAGCTCAGGCTCGAACTCGCCGAACTCGGTCTGTTGTAGCGCGGCTTCACGCTTGGCTGAGGCGCTGGCCCTTCGGCTCGTCCCCTGTGGGGACTTGCAAGCGCGGGACCTCGGTCCCATCCTATTTTCCATGCTCAGTCATCCATATGGCGGCGCAAACCGATGGGCGTGATCCTCGCATTGGCGGCAATCCTCGTGGTGTTTTTCGGCGCCGCGGTGCTCTTCGTGCGCGCGGATGCGGCAAGGATGGCGGACGGTCTGAGATCGCTTGGGCCGGCTTTTCTGGGCCTGGTCGGCGCGCCCATGCTGATCTTCGGCCGTAGCCTTATCGGCGGCCTGCTCTTGCTTGCGGCGCTGGCTTGGGTCGGCTGGATACGCACGAGGCGGCCTCCGGCGCGGGCCGCCGCATCCAAACATTCGACGGTGCGCACCGCCGCGCTCGAAATGGACCTCGACCATGACAGCGGCAAGCTCGAGGGGCTTGTCCTGGCCGGGCGCTATGAAGGCAAGATGCTGGGCGCCATGGGTCTGACGGACCTGCGCCAGCTTCATGGCGAGTTCAGCCCGGATCCGGAGAGCCGCCAGCTCCTAGAGACGTATCTTGACGGCCGTTTTCCCGTCTGGCGCAAGGACGCGCAGCCGCACGGTGGCGAAGGGCTGGGTGTTGCGCCAGGTGCGGGCGCCATGACTAAGGAGGAGGCCTACAAGGTCCTTGGTCTTGAAGCGGGGGCTGCCGCGGCGGATATCCGCAAGGCGCACCGCCGCCTGATGCAGCGCCTGAACGCCGATGTCGGCGGCACGTCTGTCCTGGCGGCGCGGATCAATGAAGCCAAGGACGTCTTGCTCTCCAATCACGATTAGTCTCCTTCGACGCCGGTACCTTCCGGGAGATTTCAACAGCCGCCTATTGCTGGACGGCGTAGCACGAGATCTTCTTGCGCTTCAGGGCATCGCAGGCCTTCCAAGCGGCATTCTTCGAGCCGAAGCCGCCGAAGCGGGCGCGGTAGTAGGTGACGCCGTCCTTGTCGAAGGCGACGGTGAAGCCGGAAGCATCGGCCAGGACCCGCGGCGCCTGCTTGGCCGTCTGATCGAGAAGGCTCTGAGCTCCCGATTTCGTCGGGGAGGAAGCAACCTGAACCACCCAGCCGGACGGCACCGACGACGTCTTGACGGGATCGATGGCGGGCGCTGCAGGCGCGGGTTCGGCATAGGCGGTGACGACCTGGGGCGAGGTGTCCTGTGACTTGGGAGCCGGCGCCATGGCGGCCACGGCAACCGTTTTCACCTTCCTGACCTTGATGACGGGCTTCGTCTCTTCAGCGACCTGCTGGGTGTCATCCTGGACGTCGTCGGTCGAGGCCACGACGGTGTCGTCCGCTACCGGCTTTTCGTCCGGGGTCGGCGCGTCATGCTTGGGCAGGAAAACCTTGGCCAGCGTCTTGATCGGATTGTCGTTGCCCTTGGCGATGAGATCGCCGCCGCCGCGCGTCGAGGTGCGCGGCATGTAGGTGTTGATCAGCGCGGCCATCTGATTGTCGCGGCTGCGGCCGGATGCACCGCCCATCACCACGGCGACGAGGCGGCGGTCGCCATCGGCGACGGACGAGACGAGGTTGTAGCCCGAGGCGCGGGTGTAGCCGGTCTTGATGCCGTCGACGCCCTTGATGCGGCCGAGCAGACGGTTGTGGCCGTTGATGCGCTGGCGGCCATACAGGAACGAGCGCTGCGAGAAATATCCGTAATATTGCGGGAAGTGCTCCCGAAGGGCGATGCCTAGTATCGCCATGTCGTGAGCCGTCGTGAACTGGCCGGGGTCGGGCAGGCCGTTGGCGTTGCGGAAGACGGTGCCGTTCATGCCGAGCTGGCGCGCCTTGGCCGTCATCATGCGGGCGAAATTGTCCTCGCTGCCGCCGAGCATCTCGCCGAGCGCGGTTGCCGAGTCGTTCGCCGACTTCGTTACGATGGAGAGAATGGCGGTCTCGACCGGAACCGAG
>JAFKFE010000797.1 GCA_017308345.1 Alphaproteobacteria bacterium
CGCCAGGGCTGCTCCCGAGCCGCCCGACGAGCCGCCGGGGGTGAAGTCGGCATTCCACGGATTCCGGGTGATTCCCCACTGGCGGGAATGGCAGAACGGCGCGCAGGAGAATTCCGGCGTCGTGGTGCGAGCGTGCACGATCGCGCCGGCGTCCAGCAGGCGCTGCACGACCGGCGCATTGGTCGAGGCGACTTTGCCGGCATAGAGCAGCGAGCCGTAGGTCGTGACCTTGCCGGCCATCATGTTTTCGTCCTTGAGGGCGGTCATGATGCCCTCCAGCGGGCGCATATCCGGCGCGCGCGCGGCGTAGCGAGCCTCGGCGCGCCGCGCCTGCTCCAGGGCCTCGTCCGCGTAGGTGAAGCAGACGGCATTGAGGCTTTTCGCGCTCGCGGCTATGCGCGCCAGTTGCGCCTCGAGTAGCTCCACGGGTGACAATTGACCGTTCCGGAACATGCGCAGCGCTTCAGATGCGCCGATATAGGCAAGGTCGCTGTCCGGCATGGTGTCCCCTGGTCCGAGCGGTTCAAAGATGCGATATTTTGACCGATGTATGATTGATTGGTCAATCAGTTTGTTGACAGTTTCACGTTTCCAATTACTGTAAATCGCAAAGCCGCCGGAACGAAGAAGCGGCCTGAATATCAACCGACAAATCCAAGAGGGTGAACCCATGAATGAATCGGATCGGCGCCAGATGGATGATCTGGCCCGCAAGCTGCGGAGCGGCGCCATTTCCCGCCGCGAGTTTCTGGCGCGGGGCTCGGCGCTCGTGGCCGCCGGCGCGGTCATGACCATGCCGGGCATGTCGCGGGCCCAGGCCGCGGAGCCCCAGAAAGGCGGCAAGATGCGGCTGGGACTCCACAATGCATCGCAAAACGACAATCTCGACCCGGGCACCTGGTCGACCAGTTGGACGGGAGCCAGCTTCAACGGCGGCGTCTACAACAACCTGGTGGAGATCCTGCCCGACGGCGAAGTCGCTCCCGATCTCGCCGAAAGCTGGGAGCAGGAGAACAACGCCGCGACCTGGCGCTTCAAGCTGAGGAAGGGAGTCACCTTCCACAACGGCAAGAGCCTGACGCCGGAGGACGTGCGCCAATCGTTCCAGCATCATATGAAGCCGGACTCGACGTCGGGCGCCCGGGCCATCGTTCAGCAGATTTCGGCCATCGATCTTGATGGCGCCGATACGGTCGTCTTCAAGCTCGCCGGCGGCAACGCCGATTTTCCGTACCTGATGTCGGACTATCACCTGTCGATATTTCCGGCGATGGAGGGTGGCGGCATCGACATGCAGTCGGGCAAGGGAACGGGCGCTTTCCTTCTCGACAGCTTCGAACCCGGCATCGCAACCCGGCTGAAGCGCAACCCGAACTATCACAAGAACAACAAGCCCTATCTGGACGAGGTCGAATTCATCTCCATTCCCGACGCGACGGCGCGGCTCAATGCCTTGCTGACGGGCGAGGTGGATTTCATCCAGGATCTCGATATCCGCACTGTCCCGATGGTCGAGCGCAGCTCCGACTTCACCGTCCAGCGCGTGCCGAGCCTGCGGCATTTCTCCTTCGACATGGATACGCGCGTGGCGCCGTTCGATAATCCCGACGTCCGTCTGGCGCTGAAATACGCGCTCGACCGCGATGACATCATCGAGAAAGTATTCCTGGGCGAGGGGCGCAAGGGCAACGACAACCCTGTGTCCTCGATCATGAAGTACTATCATGAGATGCCGCAGCGCGATTACAGTATCCAGAAGGCCAAGGAACACCTGGCCAAGGCGGGGCTGACCAGCGTTTCGGTGGATCTCCACGTCGCCGACAACGCCTTTGCCGGCGCCATCGACGCTGCGGTTCTCTATCAGGAACAAGCCGCCAAGGCCGGCATCAACATCAATGTCGTGCGCGAGGCGGCAGACGGCTATTGGGAGAACGTCTGGCTCAAGAAGAGTTTCGCCGGCGTGGACTGGTTCGGGAGGGCAACGATCGACTGGCTGTTCTCGACGATCTACACGTCCAAGGCGCCGTGGAACGCGGGCTGGTCGAACGCGCGCTTCGATGAACTGTGCGAGAAGGCGCGGGTCGAGACGGATGACGCCAAGCGTACGGCCTACTACGCCGAGGCGCAGCAGATCATTCATGACGACGGCAACCTGTTGACCGTTGCCTTCGTCGATTGGCGCAACGGCGTCTCCAACAAGCTCGGCTACGACAAGGTGGGCGGCCTGATGCCGCTCGACAACATGCGCATGTGCGAGCGCTGGTGGCTCAAGGCCTGACACTGTTTGACGCCATCGGGGCGGGCGCGGGCGCCCGCCCGCTCTCATGACTGACCGGGGCGGATCCTGCTTGTCGCGGTCGCCGTGCGTTCGCGCGCACCGGCGGCCGAACGACCGTGCCGGATATCCGCATGAAGTGTGTTGCTGTTCGCTGGAGGAACCTATGGAGCGGCAGAATATCGAAAATCGTGAACGTCCCGTCGCGTCCGGCGGCTTGGCGACGACGCGGCGGCGCTTTCTGGTGGGAGCAAGCGCGGCTGCCGGCATGGTTGCCTTTCCCGGCCTGTCCTGGGCCCAGGACAAGCCCAGGCAAGGCGGCAAGCTGCGCTATGGCATGAATGACGGTTCGCAGCAGGACACGCTCGACCCGGCGAGTTGGGCGACGGTGATGACCGGCTTCGCCTTCAACGGGTCACTCTGCAACAATCTCGTGGAACTGCTGCCGGACGGCTCGCTCGCCGGCGACCTCGCCGAAAGC
>JAFKFE010000798.1 GCA_017308345.1 Alphaproteobacteria bacterium
CTTCCGCCACGCAACGATCCGGGAAGCAGATCACATAGTCGAGCTTCTGCGCCTTGCCGGTATCGATCTGGAGGGCGATGCCCGGAGGAACCAGGCGGCCGGTCGGAACCGTGACCTGGAAGACCTTGCGGTTCACCTTGCCCTTGAGCTCGATCAGGCTGACGCCGGTGACGAGCTGGCCGTTGCCGGCGGTGACGATGTTCTGCACATTGCAGATGTCGACGTCTTCCTGCTTGGTGCAGGCCTTGAACCAGCCCTGCGGGATCTGCGGCTGCTGTTGAGCCGAGGCGGTGAAAAGCCCGGCGCCCAGAACGCCGACCACACCTGCGGCCAGCACCGAAAGGCGGTACGCGTTGATCGTCATATGGTGCACTTTCCTCTCAAATGATCCCGGGGACCGGCTTCTTCGTGCCGTGTGGTCCAGCTACCTGTTGCCCAAATGAGGCAACAGGATGACTTCGGAGCGCGTGTTACACCGCCGGGGGCGGCGAATCCAGCCCGGTTTCCGTGATTTCTTCGTGGTTTGGTGTCCGGGGAGCGGGCATCTGACGGCAATGGAGCGGCCGAACCCGATTCCCGTCGGCGCGCCGATTCAATCGGGTGGCGAAATGCTCTAGGGTGCATGGCGAATCACAAAGCCGCCCGGCAAGGAGACGGTCATGAACCGCGTTCTCGTTCGGCTGACCGCCGCGACCTCGTTTCTGGCTCTTTCGCTCCTTCCGGCGCAATCGGAGCCGAAGCACGGCATAGCCATGCAAGGCGAGCCGGCGCTGCCGCCCGACTACCAGCATTTCGATTACGTCAATCCGGACGCGCCGAAAGGCGGAAGCGTCACTTATTGCGTCGTCGGCTCCTTCGACAATCTCAACCCGTTCATCCTGAAAAGTCTGCGCACCACGGCGCGCGGCATGATCGACACCGTTTACGGCAATCTCGTCTTCGAGCCGCTGATGCAGCGCAACTACAACGAGGCTTTCAGCCTCTATGGGCTGCTCGCCGACAGCGCCGACATGGATCCGGAGCGCAAGAGCATCGAGTTCCACCTCAACCCCAACGCGAAATGGTCGGACGGCCAGCCGGTCACGCCCGAAGACGTGCTGTTCACCTATGACGTCTTCACCGACAAGGGCCGTCCGCCCTACAGCGACCGCATGAGCATGATCGCCAAGCTGGAGAAGACCGGCGAGCACAGCGTGAAGTTCACCTTCAACGACAAGGCCAATCGCGAATTCCCGCTGATCGTCGCGCTGACGCCGATCGTCCCCAAGCACGCCTTCGACAAGGACACGTTCGACAAGACCACGCTGAAGCCGCTGATCGGCAGCGGCCCCTACATCGTGGACAAGGTGCTGCCCGGTCAGCGCATCGTGTTCAAGCGCTATCCCGATTACTGGGGCAAGGATGTGCCCTCCAAGCGTGGCTTCGACAATTTCGACCAGATCACCATCGAGTATTTTCTCAACGCCAATGCCAAGACGGAAGCGTTCAAGAAAGGAATCTGCGCCCTCGACGACGAGACCGATCCGGTCAAGCGCGAGCGCGACATCGACTTTCCGGCATTCCAAAGAGGCGATGTGAAGGAAGAATATTTCAACACCGGCATCCCCCCGGTGGTGACCGGCTTCCTGTTCAACACCCGGCTGCCGAAATTCGCCAACCCGCTCGTGCGCCGCGCGCTCGGCATGCTTTATGACTTCGAATGGGCCAACAAGAACCTGTTCGGCGGCAAGTTCAACCGCACCATGAGCTACTGGCAGAATTCCGAGTTGTCCGCGCTCGACCACCCGGCCGACGATCGCGAAAGGGCGTTGCTCGCCCCCTATCCCGGCCGCGTGCCGCCGGACGTGATGGACGGCACCTGGCGCCCACCCGTGACGGATGGTTCTGGCCAGGATCGCAAGGTGCTCAAGGCTGCCTTCGAATTGCTGAAAGGCGCAGGCTTCCACGTGCAGGACGGCAAGATGCTCGACCCGCAGGGAAACCCCTTCGGTTTCGAGATCCTCACTTCGTCCCAGGATGAAGAGCGGCTGGCAGCCGTCTATCAGCGCACGCTGGAAAAAATCGGCATAGATGTCGGCATCCGCACCCTCGACGGCGACCAGATCCAGTCGCGCAAGCAGCGTTTCGACTTCGAGGTCCTGATCGGCACCAGCGGCTTCAGCAACTCGCTGTCGCCCGGCAGCGAGCAGGTCGGCCGCTGGGGATCTGTCGCCGCGAAAACGGAAGGGTCGTTCAATCTCGCAGGCGTCGCCGACCCGGCGATCGACGCGGCTATCGACGCGATGCTGAATGCACGCACCAAGGAAGACTACGTCGCCGCTGTCCGTGTCCTCGACCGGCTGCTGATCTCGGGTAACTATATCGTGCCGATGCAATACAACACCCAGCAATGGCTCGCTTACTGGAGCTATCTGGAACATCCGCAAAAGACCCCCATATTCGGCTATCAGCTGCCGGCCTGGTGGCGAAAGCCCAACTGACGCAAGCTCAGACCAATCGGGACCAAACAGGAGATGAGCATGAGCGCCGAGAACTCCATCACCGTCGATGTTGTGTCCGATGTCGTCTGTCCCTGGTGCTTCATCGGCCAGAAGCGGCTGGACAGGGCCATTGCCGCGGCCGATGTCGAAGTGCATGTCCGCTGGCGGCCGTTCCAGCTCGATCCGACCATCCCGCCGGGGGGCATGGATCGCCGCCAGTACATGCTCGGCAAGTTCGGCAGCGAGGAACGCATCCAGCAGATCCACGCGCG
>JAFKFE010000799.1 GCA_017308345.1 Alphaproteobacteria bacterium
CTTGTGGGGCATCGCGGTCAGCATGACGATCTCGGCGCCTTGTCCGAGCATTGCCAGCGCGTCCGCGGCACCCTCGGTGACGCTTTGCCAGTCTGCCTGGGTGTCGAAGAATTCGCCGAGAAGCGCCGTCACTTCCGGCTGTTCGATCAGCCGGCCGGTCGCGGTTTCGGCGATGTTGCCGGTAAGGCGGAAGGATGCGAGCGTCAACCCGAAGCCGCGTGTTCTCAGGAAGCGCGGGAAGGGCCGGACGAATTCGAGCACGACGTCGTCGACGTCGAGCACCAGCAGCGGCCGGTCGTCATGGGCCAGTTCCTCGATCTGCCGCGCCGTTTCGGGATCGTCGCTCATGTCGAGCGCTCGTGGTCGTCGTTGCCAAGCGGAAGGGCGCGCAGCGCCTTGCCGACGGCGGCCGGCGGCGTGCCGGTCTCCTCGGCGAAGCGCAGCAGCGTCGGCTCGTGGGCGAGGATGAACTGCAGAACCCCGGCAAGGAAACCGGGTTCCGCGGCGGCCCTTCTGATCGAATTCGCCTCAATGCCGGTGAGCGACAGGAAGCGGGGCAGAAGTTCGGGGTCCGCGGCAACGAAGCCCAGCGCCCTGACGGCAATGGTTTCCGCTTCCTCGCGCATTGACGCTGCGTTCGCCATCATTACCTTTGGAATGGTGGATTTTTGAGTCTCCCTCCGCAGTAACTGCAAGCGTCGCTTGCGGCAAGCCTCCGCTCTTTCGCACAACGTCCGAAGGGTGGAATTGGTGCAGCTTTTCCAACCTCCGGTTTCCGTTTCGTCAATCATATTGGGCTAGGGTGGAAAAGGGTTGGGTGCGGTCCGAAGGGGACGCATTGCGGCGGTCTTCGGCTCCGAAGGCTGTCGGGACGGGAAACTTATGGCTAAGAAGGTCATGATCGTCGAGGACAATGAGCTCAATATGAAGCTCTTTCGGGACCTCATCGAAGCCAGCGGTTACGAGACGGTGCGCACGCGCAATGGGCTGGAGGCGCTGGATCTGGCGCGCCAGCACCGGCCGGATCTGATCCTGATGGATATCCAACTGCCCGAGGTCTCCGGCCTGGAAGTGACGAAATGGCTGAAGGAAGACGACGAGCTGCATTCCATTCCCGTCATCGCCGTCACCGCCTTCGCCATGAAGGGCGATGAGGAGCGCATCCGCCAGGGCGGCTGCGAGGCCTACATCTCCAAGCCGATCTCGGTGCCGCGCTTCATCGAGACGATCAAATCCTATCTGGGCGATGCCTGATGCCCGAGACCAGCAGAACCGGAGCCTTTTGAGATGACCGCGCGGATCCTCGTCGTCGACGATATCCCCGCCAATGTGCGGCTGCTGGAGGTCCGGCTGCTTGCAGAGTATTTCGAGGTGCTGACCGCCAGCAACGGCCCGGATGCGATCGAGACCTGCGAGAACGGCAAGGTCGACGTCGTGCTGCTCGACGTGATGATGCCCGGCATGGACGGGTTCGAGGTCTGCCGGCGCCTGAAGGGCGATCCGGCCACCTCCCATATCCCGGTCGTGATGATCACCGCGCTCGACCAGGTCTCGGACCGGGTGCGCGGCCTCGAAGCCGGCGCGGACGATTTCCTGACCAAGCCGGTCAACGACCTGCAGTTGATGACGCGCGTCAAGAGCCTTGTCCGGCTGAAGTCGCTGACCGACGAGTTGCGGCTGCGCGCCTCGACCACCCGCAATATCGGCATCGAGGAACTTCTGAGTCGCGATTTCGCGACCGAGGATGCCAAGCCGAGGGTGCTTCTCATCGACGAGCGCAGATCTTCGGTCGAACGAATCCGGAAGATGCTGCGCAACAGCGCCGAGCTCGATGTCGCGACCGATCCGAACGCGGGGTTCTTCCAGGCGGCGGAGACACCGTATGAATGCGTGCTGGTCTCGACCGCCTTTTCCAACTTCGATGCGCTCAGGCTGTGCTCCCAGCTGCGTTCCCTCGACCGCACCCGCTTCCTGCCGATCATGCTGCTCGCCGACGAGGGCGAGGAGGGGCGCATCCTGCGCGGCCTCGAACTCGGCATCAACGACTACCTGATCCGGCCGATCGACCAGCACGAGCTGACGGCGCGTCTGCGCACGCAGGTGCGGCGCAAGCGCTACAACGACCAATTGCGCGCCAGCGTCGCCCAGACGATCGAGATGGCGGTGATCGACGGGCTCACGGGGCTCCACAACAGGCGCTACCTCGACAGCCATCTGCAGACGCTGTTCGATCGCGCCGTGGCGCGGCGGCGGCCGCTGTCGGTGATGATCACCGATCTCGATCGCTTCAAGTCGATCAACGACACCTTTGGCCATGACGGCGGCGACGACGTGCTGCGCGAGTTCGCCCGGCGGCTGCGCAAGAATGTGCGCGGTATAGATCTCGCCTGCCGCTTTGGCGGTGAGGAATTCGTCGTGGTGATGCCGGACACCGATGGCGCGGTCGCCGAGAAGGTGGCCGAGCGCATCCGCGCCGAGATCGCGCAAGCGCCTTTTGCCGTCGGCAATGACGGCAAGGCGATCGAGGTCACGGTCAGTGTCGGCGTGTCCTCGCTGCTGAAAGGGGCCGACAGCGTCGCCGCGCTGATGAAGCGCGCCGACCTTGCGCTCTATGAAGCCAAAAGCGGCGGCCGCAACCGGGTGGTCGCCAAGGCTGCCTGAAGCGCGTCTCGATCTTTCAGATTCGCTCCATACGTTTTAGATTTTGACGTCGCGCATGTCTTTGTCCCGCAACCGATTACCACTTTCGG
>JAFKFE010000800.1 GCA_017308345.1 Alphaproteobacteria bacterium
CATTGGCCGGGCCTGCGCTTTGGCATGCGCGGAGGCGGGAGCCGATATCGTTGCGATCGTTCGTGACGATAATGCCGGCAAGGATCTGACCTCGGCCATCGAAGCGCTCGGGCGCCGGGCATTGATTGTCCCGCTGGACATATCCGAGACCCGACGCATTGAAGACGCCGTGCGCGATGCGGTGGCCCATTTCGGCCAGATCGACATACTGGTCAACAATATCGGCATATCGCGCCGAAGCCTGGCTCAATCCGTGAGTGAGGAGGATTTCGATCTGGTCCTCGGCACGAACCTCAAAGGCACGTTCTTCCTCACGCAGGCGGTGGCAAGGACAATGATCGAGCGTCGTGCCGGCCGCATCCTCAACATCAGTTCCCAGGCCGGGACCGTCACGCTGCGCGAGGAATCGATCTATTGCATGTCGAAGGCCGCCATCAATCATCTCACCAGATGCCTGGCGGCTGAGTGGGGTCCGTTGGGAATTGCCGTGAACAGCATTTCGCCGACCTTCATCTGGACCGACTCGACGCGTCCGTATCTGAGCGACCCCGAGGCGCGTCGAAAGACGCTCGCGCATATTCCGCTCGGCCGGATTGGCGAGACCGATGACGTCGCCGGCGCGGTGGTGTACCTGGCTTCGCCAGCGGGCGCGCTTGTCAACGGAGCGAACCTCATGATCGATGGCGGCTGGTCGATCGCGTAAGGTCAATGGACTCCCAAGACGATCATTACCACTGGCCTCGCGACGATCTTTGAGCGAGCCGGTCGAAAGACGATGGCTCCAGGTTTCGCCGCGCGGCTGGAGCCGTGGCGTTTCTCGCGTGACATGGCGGACCGTTTGCGTTTGGACAAAGGCATTCTCGATCCAAACGTTTAAACAAACCCGTGATCATGCCCGTTTCGGCAAGCAGCAGGAATTGACGCCAAAAGGCTATATGAGGCTACTGAGGCGTGCGACAGCGTGGCTGTTGCCGAAAGGACATAAGATCGCCAACGAGACAATCCGCGCCGCCCTGGCGGAAACTCGTGAGATCAGGAAGGCGGGCAGGGCGATGTCGGACGAGCTTTTCACCGAGCTCACCGGCAGGACGTAGCGACGCTATAGTGAATGCGGTTCAGATACCGGAGGAGGACGTCCGTGGAGCGGATTGAAAGTGTTGACCTGCGCGCCAAAGTGATGAGCGCCGAGGCGGCGGCTTCCTTTATTGCCTCAGGCAGCACAGTTGGCATGAGCGGCTTTACCGGCTCGGGCTATCCCAAGGCCGTGCCGCTTGCGCTGGCGGCGCGGATCGAGGCGGAACATGCGGCCGGCAATCCCTTTCGCGTGCGCGTATGGACCGGCGCTTCGACGGGCCCGGAACTGGACGGCGCTCTCGCGAAGGCTGACGGCATAGAATTCCGCCTGCCTTACAATTCCGATCCGATCGCTCGCGAAATGATCAATCGCGGCGAGATGGAATATTTCGACATGCATCTTAGCCAGGTCGCCCCCATGGCGTGGCAGGGCTTCCTGGGACCGCTCGATACCGCGGTCATTGAAGTTGCCGGGATCAGGCCGGATGGCGCGCTCATTCCCTCTTCCTCCGTGGGGAACAACAAGACGTGGCTCGATCGCGCGAACCAGGTCATCCTGGAGGTCAACAGCTGGCAGAACGCCGCGCTGGAGGGGATGCACGACATCTACTACGGCACCGCGCTGCCGCCCGATCGCATACCCATCCCGCTTGTGCGGCCCGACGACCGGATCGGCGAGCCGTACTTCCGTTGCGATCCAGGCAAGATTGTCGCGATCGTCGAGACGCATGCTGCTGACCGCAATCTGCCGTTCGCGCCGCCGGACCAGGTGGCGCGAGCCATAGCCGGGCATCTTCTGGAATTCTTCCGGCATGAGGTGTCGAAGGGCCGTCTTCCTGCATCCCTGCTGCCGATGCAGTCCGGTGTCGGCAACGTCGCCAACGCCGTTCTGGGCGGGCTTCTTGACGGACCGTTCGAGAACATGACCGCTTATACCGAGGTGATCCAGGACGGCATGCTCGACCTGCTCGCGGCCGGAAAGCTGCGCGTGGCTTCGGCGACCGCGTTCTCCCTGAGCCCCGAGGCCGCCGCCAGGCTGAATGCCGAGATGGCGGGTTTCCGCGACAAGATGATCCTGCGCCCGCAGGAGATCAGCAATCATCCCGAATTGATCCGCCGCCTCGGCTGCATCGCCATGAACGGGCTGATCGAAGCAGACATCTATGGCAATGTGAACTCCACGCATGTCATGGGGTCGCGCATCCAGAACGGCATCGGCGGCTCGGGCGACTTCGCACGCAATGCCTACGTCTCGATTTTCATGACGCCGTCCACCGCCAAGGGCGGCAAGATTTCGGCCATCGTCCCGCAGGCGAGCCATGTCGACCATATTACGCAGGACGTCCAGGTGATTGTAACCGAACAGGGGCTGGCGGACCTGCGCGGCCTCTCACCAAAGCAGCGCGCACAGGTCATCATCGAGAACTGCGCGCATCCCGATTACAAGCCGGACCTGCTCGACTATTTCCGGCGCGCCAAGGCCGGTTCCTATGGCCAACAATCGCCATCGCTGCCCGGCGAGGCGTTGTCGTGGCACCAGCGATTCATTGATACCGGATCCATGCTGCGATAGCCGACGCATTGCGCGGCGCCTAAACTGCCCAAGGTGGCGGCGTGACAGAACACCTTCGGCTCGCGGCTGCTTCGCGCCAGTTATCGTCGTTCCGTCAGTCC
>JAFKFE010000801.1 GCA_017308345.1 Alphaproteobacteria bacterium
ATTCCCCAAGAAGGAAGGCCCGTTCCGCATCGCCTTCTCGAACGGCTATATCGCCAACCCCTGGCGCATCCAGATGGTGCAGACGGCAAAGGCCTATGCGGCACAGCCCGACGTGAAGGCCAAGATCAAGGAATTCAAGGTCGTCTCGACCGGCGAGGACGTGCCGGCGCAGATTTCGGCGATCAACAACTTCATCGATTCCGGCTATGACGCGATCGTCACCGACGCGCAGAACCCGACCGCCTTCGGCCCGGTCATCAAGCGCGCCAAGGAAGCTGGCATCGTGCTGGTCGCCTTCGACAACATCCTCGACACCAAGGACGCCATCAACGTCAATGTCGACCAGAAGGGACTCGGCGAGTTGTGGGCCAAATGGCTGGTCGACAAGGTGCCGAACGGCGGCAAGATCCTCGAGGTGCGCGGCGTTGCCGGCACCTCGGTCGATACCGACCGCCACAACGGCATCCATGAGGTGCTGGATGCTTCCGGCAAGAAGTGGGACGTCACCGAGGTCGCCGGCAAGTGGGATGACGGCGTGGCACAGAAGGTGACCGCCGATGCGATCGCGACCAATGGTCCGTTCGACGGCATCACCGGCCAGGGCGGCGACACCGGCATCGTACAGGCGATGATCGACGCCAAGCATCCGTTCGTGCCGTTCGGCGGTGAGACCGAGAACGGCTTCCGCAAGTTCTGCGCGAAGTATTCGGCCGACGGGTTGAAGTGCACGTCGGCCGGCTCCGGGCCTGCCCAGGTCGCCGTCGCCATCAAGACCGCGATCGCGGCGCTGGAAGGCGAGGTTGTGCCGCAGGAAGTGAAGCTGCCGCTGGCGATCGCCTCGGATCCGGACATGAAGGAAGGCACCGACTATTTCCCGAAGGAATCCGACAATTTCTTCGTCGGCAACTCCTTCCCGACCTGCGGCATCAATTTCAGCGCGCAGGAAATCATGGGCCAGACCAAGGCGGACCAGTAGGCTTCCAATCGCCAGCCAGGCGCCGCGGACCAGCCGCGGCGCCGCCTTATGCAGATACCCTGGAGGCTCAATGGACGGTGCGGTTCCGCTCTTCCGCATGGACGGCATATCCAAGCGCTATGGCGGCGTGAGGGCCCTGGAAAAGGCTGACCTGACAGTCACCGCCGGCAGTATCCACGCCATCCTCGGCGAGAACGGCGCCGGCAAGTCGACGCTGATCAAGATCATGGCCGGCGTCGTGGCGCCCGACGAAGGCACGATGACGCTCGACGACCGCGAGGTGAGCTTCGCCTCGCCGGCCGCGGCCAATGAGGCCGGCATCGTCTGCATCTTCCAGGAACTGTCGCTCATCCCCGAATTGAGCGTCGCCGACAACATCGTCATTTCCGATCCGCCGAAACGCTTCGGCATGATCGACCGCAAGGCGCAGCGGCGCATCGCGGAAGAAGCGCTGGCCCGCGCCGGCGCTTCCGACATCCATCCGCGCGCCCTGGTCAAGGACCTGCCGCTGTCGCGCCGGCAGATGGTTGAGATCGCCAAGGCGCTGGCCCGCAAACCGCGCATCCTGATCCTCGACGAGGCGACCTCGGCGCTGACGGCGGCCGATGTCGCCAAGGTGTTCGAGGTGCTGAAGCGGCTGCGCTCGGAAGGACTGGCGCTGCTCTACATATCGCACCGCATGAACGAGATCGCCGAACTGGCGGACCACTGCACGGTGTTCCGCAATGGCCGCAATGTCGCGAGCTACCCGGCTGGATCGAAGAGCGACAATGAGGTGGTCGAGCTGATGATCGGCCGCGAATACAGCCATATCTTCCCGCCGAAACCCGCTGCCGCCCCGGCCGCCACGCCGGTGCTCGAAGCGCGCAATCTCTCCTGGGCCGACCGGCTGGACAATATTTCGCTGAGCGTCAGGGCCGGCGAAGTCGTCGGCCTGGGCGGTCTCGACGGGCAGGGCCAGCGCGAATTGCTGCTTGCCTTTTTCGGCGTGCTGCGCGGCCTGCGCGGCGAGGTGCTGATCGACGGCAAGCCGGCTGCCATCTCCAGCCCGCGCGCCGCCAGCGACGAGCGCGTCGGCATGGCGCTGATCCCCGAGGATCGCAAGACCGAAGGCTTGATGCTGCCGATGACGGTGCGCGAAAACCTCTCCTTCGCGGCGCTCGACCGGCTGGCCAAGGGCGGCATCATCGATCGTGCCGCCGAGCAGCGCCTGATCGACGACATGGTCGGGCTGCTGGCTATCAAGACGGCGGGGCTCGACATTCCCGTCGGCGCGCTGTCGGGCGGCAACCAGCAGAAGGTCGTCATCGCCAAATGGCTGATGCGGCAACCGCGCATCATCCTGCTCAACGATCCGACGCGCGGTATCGATGTCGGCACCAAGCAGGAGATCTACCAGTTGATGCGCAAGCTGGCGGATGCCGGCGCGGCGATCCTGTTCTATTCGACCGACTATGACGAACTGATCGGCTGCTGCGACCGCGTGCTCGTGCTCTATGACGGCAGCGTCAAGCGCGAGCTGGTCGGCGCCGATATCACCGAACATGCGCTGATCGCAAGCGCGCTCAACATCCATGGCGAAAGCGCCGGTATGAAGCAGGGAGCGGGCGCGTGAAGGACTGGCGCTACTTGATGGCCGAGCAGCGCGGAACGCTGCTGGCGCTCGGCATCTTCATCGTCATGTTCATCATCTACACGAGGAACCATCCCGCGGGGTTCACCGCCTATGTCGTGCAGACAGCCGCCAACCAGGGCGTGCTTCT
>JAFKFE010000802.1 GCA_017308345.1 Alphaproteobacteria bacterium
CTTTTCCTTCGCCACGAACGCCTTGTAGGCGCGCTCGAAATCGCCGGTCTGCATGCAGATCGCCTGCGCCTGCGCTTCGGCCTCGATCGCCTGGTCGAGGCCCATAGACCACTCCTGGTTGAGCTGCGTCTTGGTGATGCCATGGGCGAAGGTCGGGCCGGAGACAATGCGCGCCGCCATGTCCAGCGCGTCGGCCTCGAGCGCTGCCGGCTCGACCAGGCGGTTGTAAAAACCCCAGCGTTCGCCCTCGGCGGCGCTCATGGTGCGGCCGGTGTAGAGCAGCTCGGCGGCGCGGCCCTGGCCGATGATGCGCGGCAGGATCGCGCAGGCGCCCATGTCGCAGCCGGCGAGGCCGACGCGGGTGAACAGGAAGGCGGTCTTCGCCTCCGGCGTGGCGATGCGGATGTCGGAGGCCATGGCGATGATGGCGCCGGCGCCGACGGCCACGCCGTCGACCGCCGAAATGATCGGCTTGCCGCAGTTGAGCATCGCCTTGACGAAGTCGCCGGTCATGCGCGTGAAGGCGAGCAGTTGCTTCATATCCATCTTGACCAGCGGCCCGATGATGTCGTGGACATCGCCGCCCGAGCAGAAATTGCCGCCGTTGGGCAGGAACACGACGGCATCGACATCGTCGGCATAGACGAGGTCGCGAAACGTGTCGCGCAGCTCGGCATAGCTGTCGAAGGTCAGCGGGTTCTTGCGCTCGGGACGGTCGAGCCGGATTTTCGCGACCTTGCCTTCGACTTCCCAGAGGAAGTGCTTCGGCTTGAGCTTGGTCATTGCGCTCATTCGCGTCCCTCCCAATTGCTGCGGAACGATTTCAGCATGCCGGCCAGCCGCCGCGCCTCATCGTCGCTGACATTGCCGAGCAACTCGCCGACCCAGCTCTCATGCGCGGCGGCAATCGCGGCGAAAGACTTCGTGCCGTCCTCGGTCAGCCGCACCATCGAGGTGCGCCGGTCGCCATTGCGGCGCGCCCGCGTCACCAGCCCTTCGGAAACCAGCCGGTCGACAATGCCGGTGACATTGCCGTTCGATACCAAAAGGAAGCGCGACAGGTCGCTCATCAGCATGCCTTCCGGCACGCGGTAGAGCGCCGCCATCACGTCGAAGCGCGGCAGCGTGGTGTCGAACTCCTTCTTCAGCCGCTGGCGCAGCTCGGCCTCGATGGTGCGCGAGGCGCGCAGCAGCCTGATCCACAGCCGCAGCCTGTCCTTGCCCGGCCCGGCGGATGTCGGCCCCGCTACCATGTCTCGCCTCCGGAAATGGAGATGGCCTGTCCGGTGATCGACCGCGCGGCGTCGCTGCACAGCCACAGCGCGGCGTCCGCGACTTCCTCCGGCTGGATGAATCGCCCTTGCGGATTTGTTGCCGACAGGGTCTGTCGCGCTTCCTCCACCGAACGTCCCGTCTTCTCGACGATGCGCCGGATGGACTCTTCCAGCATGTCCGTCTCGACGAAGCCGGGGCAGACTGCGTTTACCGTAACGCCCGACTTGGCTGTCTCGGCGGCCAGGGCCCGCATCAGCCCGACGACGCCGTGCTTGGCGGCGACGTAAGGCGCGACATAGGCGTAGCCTTTGAGGCCGGCGGTGGAGGCGACGAAGACGATGCGTCCGGCTTTACGCGCCAGCATGCCGGCCAGCGCCGGCTTCACGGTCAGGAAGGCGCCGGTGAGGTTGACGTCGAGTGTGCGCTGCCAGTCGGCCAGCGACGCCTTGTGCGCCGGCGCGCTGCTTGCCATGCCGGCATTGGCGACGACGATATCGAACGGTCCGCGCGCGGCTTCCGCCTTCCGGTGCAGTTCCGTCATCTCGGCTTCGTTCGTGACATCGGCCACGATGGCAAGGATGCGGTCGCTTTCCTTCGCGACCTCGGCCAGCGCCGCTTCGCGCCGGCCGCTAATGGTGACGGCCACACCTGCCTCCGCCAGCGCCAGCGCGATCGCCCGGCCTACGCCGGAGCCGCCGCCGGTGACCAGCGCGTGTCTGCCGGAAATCCCCGCGGCGCTCATACCTTGAACCCCGCCGCCGCTTCGCGCTCGGCCAACCGGTAGATCTGGTCGCGACCGGGCAGATAAGGATCGGGCCATTTGACGCCGCGGTCGCCGAGCGCCACTGCCGCATGCAGCGTCCAGTAGGGATCGGCAAGATGGGGTCTCGCCAGCGCCACCAGGTCGGCGCGTCCTGCCATCAGGATCGAGTTGGCATGGTCCGGCTCGTAGATGTTGCCGACCGCCATGGTCGCCATGCCGACCTCGTTGCGGATGCGGTCCGAGAACGGCGTCTGGAACATGCGGCCATAGACCGGCCTGGCGGCGATCGAGGTTTGCCCGGCCGACACGTCGCAGAGGTCGACGCCGGCTTCATGCAGCAGCCTGGCGATCTCGACCGCCTCCGAAGGCGTGACGCCTTCGATGCCGACCCAGTCATTGGCGGAGATGCGCATCGAGATCGGCTTTTCCGCCGGCCACACCGCGCGCACCGCATGGAAGATTTCCAGCGGATAGCGCATGCGGTTTTCCAGCGAACCGCCATAGTCGTCAGCGCGGCGGTTGGTCAGCGGCGTGATGAAGGCTGACAGCAGATAGCCATGCGCGGCGTGGATCTCCAGCATGTCGAAGCCGCAGCGCTCGGCCATTTCTGCCGAGGCGACGAACTGGTCGCGCACAACGTCCATGTCGGCGCGGTCCATCGCCTTCGGCACCTGGTTCTTCGGCGACCGCCAGTTGCCGGAGATGAGCGGCACGTCCGTCCCTTCCCAGCCGACCCGGGTCGAGCCCTTGGCGCCGGAATGGCCGATCTGGGCGCAGATCTTCGCTTCGGTCTCGGCATGGACGAAATCGACCAGCCGTTTCCAGGCGACCTCGTGCTCCGGCTTGTAGAAGCCGGGGCATCCGGGCGTGATGCGGCCCTCCGGGCTGACGCAGGTCATTTCGATGTAGACAAGCCCGGCGCCACCCTTGGCGCGCTCGGCGTAGTGGGCAAAATGCCAGTCGGTCGGGCAGCCGTCGACCGCCTTGTACTGCGCCATCGGCGAGACGACGATGCGGTTGGTGAGCGTCATGTCGCGCAGCTTGAACGGCGCGAACATCGGCGCGCGGCGCAGGCTGTTGCTGCCGGCGCCGGCCTGGCGCTGGAACCATTCCTCGGCGCCCCCCAGCCATTCGGCGTCGCGCAGGCGAAGGTTCTCGTGGCTGATGCGTTGCGAGCGGGTGAGCAGCGAATAGTTGAACTGAACTGGATCCAGTCCGAGATATCGTTCGACCTCCTCGAACCATTCGAGCGAATTGCGCGCCGCCGACTGCAGCTTCAGCACCTCGGTGCGCCGCGCGTCCTCATATTTGCGGAAGGCTGCTTCGAGGTCCGGCTCGGATTCGACATAGTCGGCGAGCGCGACGGCGCTCTCGAGCGCCAGCTTGGTGCCTGAACCGATCGAGAAATGCGCCGATGCCGCGGCGTCGCCCATCAGCGCCAGGTTCTTGTAAGACCAGCGCTCGCACAGCACGCGCGGGAAGTTGATCCAGGCCGAACCGCGAATGTGGTTGGCGTTTGTCATCAGCGGATGGCCGCCGAGATGCTTTTCGAAGATGCGCTCGCAGGTCGCGATCGATTCCTGTTGCGTCATCTGGCCGAAGCCGAAGGCGGCCCAGGTCTGCTCGCTGCATTCGACGATGAAGGTCGCGGTCTCGCTATCGAACTGGTAGGCATGCGCCCACACCCAGCCATGCTCCGTCTTTTCGAAGATGAAGGTGAAGGCGTCGTCGAATTTCTGCGTGGTGCCCAGCCACACGAACTTGCATTTGCGGGTGTCGATGTCCGGCTTGAAGACATCGGCGAAAATGGCGCGGGACTTCGAGTTCAGCCCGTCCGCCGCGACCACCAGGTCATGCGTCTCCATGAAGGGTCTCGGGTCGGAGATCTCGGTCTCGAACATCATCTTGATGCCGAGCTCGCGCGCCCTGCGCTGCAGCAGGATCAGGAGCCGCTTGCGGCCGATGCCGCAAAAACCA
>JAFKFE010000803.1 GCA_017308345.1 Alphaproteobacteria bacterium
CGAGCACCGGAAACCGCGATCAGGGCCGCGGCTGAGCCGAGAAGAAGGCTCTTGATGTTCATTTTCTGACCTCCAGTCAAAAGTTAAAAAACGGGTCTGGGTATTTTTTGCTGAAGGACAGCGTTCCCTGCCCCATCCCCACTACCGAAAAAGATGCGCACCGCGCCGCTCCTTCGAAGCTGACATTACCCATGAGCCGGCGCCGTTCAACCACGATCGTATCGGCGCGGGCACTGTCCGGACGCTATCGCCGGGTGTTGTTGCACAAATGACACGATTTGGCCTCACTCAGAAAGCTCTCGTTAACCATCGGGGCCGTTGCGGCGCCTGAATCCGGCCGAATCCGGCAAAGCGTCGACCGAATTGCGACGCGCAGGCGAGTCGGCCGCCAGGCAATTGCCGCGGAATCGCCACCGAGGGCGGCGGGAGCGTATGGGATTGCCGATTTTTCGCTGATTATGGCGCCAGCTTGTTGATTGTGCCGGCGCTTTTCTTTATCCAGCGGCGCGACGGAGAGGTGGCCGAGTGGTCGAAGGCGCTCCCCTGCTAAGGGAGTAGAGGTCAAAAGCTTCTCGTGGGTTCGAATCCCATCCTCTCCGCCACCCTACGCCCTGCGGGCTTCGGGTGGCAGGCCACCCGGAACCGCCTTTTGGGCGTGGGAGTGTCGCCCGAAGCTACGAAGTAGCGTAGGGGGACCATGTGGTACGTCTATTTCCTGCAACTCCATAATGGCGATGTCTATGTCGGATCGACCAACGATCTCCGGCATCGTTTCGAATCGCATCAATCAGGACAGGTGACTTCGACCAAGGCTTATCTGCCTGCCAGCTTGAAGGCCTATGTCGCGGTTGAAACCGAGTCCAACGCACGGCAGCTCGAGCAATATTCCAAGACCGGATCTGGCAAGGCCTTCGCCAACAAGCGCTTCTGGCGGACAGAGCCTTACTGACTGACCTGTTTGTTATCCATTTGAAAAAAAGAGGGAAACGGCTCCGTGAGCTGCTTTTCTTCGACCTGCGCCTCCGATTCTGACTGGAGGTCAGAAAATGAACATCAAGAGCCTTCTTCTCGGCTCAGCCGCGGCCCTGATCGCGGTTTCCGGTGCTCGCGCCGCCGACGCGGTGACCGTCGCCGAGCCGGAACCGGCCGAATACGTCAAGATCTGCGACGTCTACGGCGCCGGCTACTTCTACATCCCGGGCACCGAGACCTGCCTGCGCATCGGCGGCTACATCCGCTATGACGCAGCCGGCGGCGATCTCGGCTCGTTCGACGGCGCGCGCGCCGGCGACTCCAAATCCGGCAAGGACCAGGGTACCTGGCTGAAGAATACCCGCTTCACGCTCAAGACCTGGACCGGCCAGGAAACCGAGCTCGGCACGTTGAAGACCTACACCGAAATGCGCATGAATTTCGGCAACCACAACGCCGACTATGCGCCTTACTCCAATTACGCCGGTAACAAGGGCTTCGACCTGCACTTCGCCTACCTGCAGCTCGGCGGCCTGCGCGTTGGTCTCGACGAATCGGCCTTCGATACGTTCATCGGTTACGCCGGCAACGTCATCAACGATACGCTGGTCCCCTATGGCGGCTTCCAGACAAACGAGATCCAGTACTACTTTGACGCCGGCAACGGCTTCTCGGCGGTGGTCTCGCTCGAAGAAGGCTCGGGGGGCGGCACCGTCAAGGACGGCACTAACTATGGTCACTACTATGGCGCAGGCACGATCGACAGCTACGTTCCGCACATCGTCGGCGGCGTGAAGTACACGCAGGGCTGGGGTGCGATTACCGGCGTCATCGCCTATGACAGCAACTACGAAGAAGTATCCGGGAAGGTCCGCCTGGACGTGAACGTCAACGACGCGCTGTCGCTGTTCATCATGGGCGGTTACGGCTCCGACAAGCACCTCAGCGACACCAGCTATGTCGACTATGCGGGCGGTCGCGGCTTCTACAAGCCGTGGGGTGGTCACTGGGCAGTATGGGGTGGCGGCACCTACAAGTTCAACGAGAAGACCTCGTTCAACGCTCAGATTTCTGCTGATCAGTGGAAGAATCTCGGCGTCGCCGCCAACGTTGCCTACACCGTTGTCCCTGGCTTTACGGTCACGGCCGAAGTCGACTACCTCCATGCGGGCCGGTTTGGCGATGCTGGTCCGGAGAACTGGACCTGGACGCCGACTACCAAGAAGAACAGCGTCGGCGGTATCCTCCGCTTCCAGCGCGACTTCTAAGACCAGATATTTCTGGGCGAATAGGAAAACCCGGCGGGCAACCGCCGGGTTTTTCATTGAACGCCAGCCGGAGCGTGCTCGCCGCCGCGCCATGGCGACCCATCACCTTTCGAAGCATCGCGCTGCTTCTTTTGGCGCAGTTGCCGCCGAAATAGGCGGAGACTGTGAATCGCCGCGAACGCGCCGCGCCCGTTCGGACGCAACGGCAGCGCAACACCCAATTGCCGCCGGACGTTTTTCGAAGATTGATTGCTGATCGGTCAGCGCTGCCGATTGTCTACCCTGATCGACTTCATGGGATGGCGGCGCTCAAGGCAAAGGATGCCAAGAGCTTCAATCAGATGTCAGCAAGGTCACCCAAAGCTTCGATTAGTGGTGTGATTTCACCTTCGAAATTCTTCCAGCGCTTCACGGAGGATTTGTAGATCGGCTGACGGACCTGCCAGCGGCTGGGCGTGGTGACCGCCCCTTCCCTATCGAAG
>JAFKFE010000804.1 GCA_017308345.1 Alphaproteobacteria bacterium
TGGCCATCACCGGCGCGGGCCAGCTTCTTCGGCTGGAAGGCGAGAACTTCGTCATGCCTGCGGCGAGCCGCCCGCTCGTCCGGACGGTGGCGGCGAAATTCGATACATATCTCCGCGACGGGACCGGCAGGCACTCGTTGGCGGTTTGAGCAACGGCTCGGGTCGCGGGTCAGAAATGCTCGCCCACCTTGAAGGGGCCGACACGGGTGCCGGCCGCGATCAGATAGGCGGTCGACCATCCGATCAGCAGAAAGCCGTTGACGCCTTCCAGGGCCGCCAGCACGCGCCAGTCATGGGCGGGCACGATATCTCCATATCCGACCGTCGAAAAAGTAATGGTCGAAAAGTAGAGCGCCGTCTCGAAATCGCTGAAGATCCCGAGCAGCCGGTAGATCCCGGCCCACAGCCAGACTTCCGCCGTCATGACCGCGAAAAGTCCCATGACCACGCTGATCATGGCCAGGACCCGGCTGCGCCGCCCGTGCATGCGAAAGAGCGCCACGAGGCGTGCCATCACGTGAGTGATCGCGATAAGGCCGAAAGTGTGGATCAAAACCGTCAGGCTTATGACGATCGTACCGGTGCAGAGATTGAGGATCATCGGGCGAAACTAGGGGCTGCGGCGGCCACAGTCCATGCGTCGAATCAAAACCGCGATATCAGCTCGGTGATTTCCGACGCGCCGGCCGGAATCCGGCCCACCGGTCGTGAAGCGTTACGTCCCGCTCGAGTACCGCGGGCTCGTCGTCGCCGTTGAATTTGTCTCCGCCTCGCGGCCTTATTGCCTTCGTCCAGAATATGTGGGAAAATATCCCACATGAATAGATCGTCTGCAGGACCTGCCTTGACCATAACCTGCGTGCACCAGGGTTATGAGCTTTACGGGTCCGATCGCGTGTTCGTGCAGAGCGTCAAGAGCCTGAGGGAACGGTTTCCGTCGGCAACCATTCGAGTTCTGTTGCCTGCTCGGGGCGCTCTGGCCTCCCAGATCGAACGGCTTGGCTGCACCATAGAGATCCAGGCCCTCTGGGTTCTGAGAAGGCGAGATATCCTGAATAGGGTGGTCTTCGGCCTCCCTTCCCTCATCCGGGCCGTCGCGAGGGCGAGAAGACAGATACAGGAAAGCGACCTGACCTACGTCAGCACATCTGTCGTGTTCGACTTTCTATGTGCGGCTCGCCTGAACCGAAAACCCGTGATCGTCCATGTGCATGAGCTGCCACAGGGAAAGGTTCTTCAGGTCTTGCGCGGGCTGGTGGCCTGGTCCGGCGCCCACGTCATCTTCAATTCGAAGGCAACGCAGAAAGCTTTTGGGTTGGAGAGGAGGCCGGGCCTCGCTCTGGCGAATGGATGTTCCCCTCCGGTCTCGCAGGTCCAGTCCAACTATGACGGGACGCGCCCGCTCAGAGTACTTATGATCGGCCGGATCAACCGATGGAAGGGCCAGCCGCTTCTCATCGACGCCGTCCGAGAAGTTGTCAGGGAGAACCGCGGCGTCGAGGTCAGAATTGTCGGAGGCACATTCGAGAGCCCGGCTTTGCGCGACCTGTTGGTCAAACAAATCGAGGACCATGATCTCTCCGATACCATCACCGTCGAGGATTTCCTTGAGGATACCTCTCCGCTTTATCATTGGAGCGACGTGGTGGTCGTGCCGTCACTCGCACCCGAGCCGTTCGGCCTCGTCGCGATCGAGGCGATGGCGCATGGGCGTCCCGTCATCGCGGCGGCTCACGGCGGGCTGCTCGAGATCGTCAACGGCCGGAAGACAGGCTGGCTGTTCGCCCCGGGCGACAGGGGCGCCCTCGCGAGAACGATCCTGGAGGCGATCCGCAATCCTCAGCTTGTTCTCAGCCGCGGCAACGCGGCGCGCAAGCGCTACGAAATTCACTTCACCGAGGCCCGGTATGCTGATCGGTTCAAAGGATTCGTCGACGAGATTTTAGGTGCTGATGGCGGGAGGGTATCGCGCCGCCCGACGTTGTAGAGCTTGGCTGGCACGCGCTCCGGGTCAAGTGAGGCCCAGGCGGCGAAGGGCGGTCCGCAGAAAGCCGCCGCGGTCATGGACAAGGCGGAAGCCCAGATTGTCGGGCGGCGTGCCGACCGCGCAACCGCCGCTTTTGCCGTCGCGGATGAAGTTCGACATGTAGGTGCGGTGGAAACCCTCCACGACATGCACGCCGCAATTGGCGATCGAGCTGGCGACGCGCGCGCCGTCGCTGGACATCGTCGCATGGGCATAGCAGGTCGATGTCCACTCCCAGACATTGCCGGCGACATCCTCAACACCCTTTGAATTGGCTCCAAATGCTCCAAGAGACCGGGGTTCGGGATCCGGTCCGCGACCGAGCGCCGCCTCGTTGCGATATTGGGCGAGCCATCGCTTCGCCGGATCGGCCGGATCGCCATCGCCAGCTTCGATGTCGGCCCGAAATCGTTCCCCCGCGGCATAGGCCCACTCCACGTCGGTCGGCAGCCGCCATGCTTCACCCGTCTTCGCCGACAGCCAGCTTGCATAGGCCTGCGCATCGTTGAAGCTGACGCCCGTCACCGGAACATAGCCCGCGAGGTTCGCGTCCGCGGGCTTGCAGGCGCCATCCAGCACGCAACGGTCGTAGTCCGATGCGGTTACCTGGAACTTCATGATCTCCAGCGGGGTTTCGATGGTTTCCTTCGCTACGGGCGCCGGAGCGGGATGGTTGTCCCTGAGGAATTCGCC
>JAFKFE010000805.1 GCA_017308345.1 Alphaproteobacteria bacterium
ACACGTTTGCGAGCGCGACCCGGCTCCGGTTGCCGATCTCCTCGGCCGACAGCGTGTCGTAGAGACCCGAGAAGGTCTCGGGGCCATAACGATTGAGCCCGCCGATGCGGTGAAGCTGCTGCAGCAGCTCGACCACCGGGAAGCCGCCGGTGCCGGCGTCGACGCGATGGAAGATGCAGTCGTCCAGCAGGGACCGGCCGGGGCTCAGCCTGGCGTCGGCATCGGCGATCTGGACGGTGGAGATCCTGTCGCCGGGGATCGTTTCAAGCAGCGCCGGGTCCGGCTTTCCACGCAGATAGTGCCAGAAGTCGAACACCAGGCCGCTGTTGTCGCGATCCGCGGACTTGATGATCTTCCAGGCGGTCTCGAGGTCGGGAAGGCCCCAGAACGGGATGAATTCGAGGTCGCAGCGCCAGCCAAGGCCGGCGGCCCGGTCGCAGGTCCTGGCAAAACCTTCGATGAGCTGATCGATCGAGACCTGGCTTTCCGGACAGGTGATGATGCAACTCATGGAGTCGACCCGAAGCGCCTCGCCGATACGAAAGAAGTCGTCTTCGTCGAATCCGAAAAAGCCGAGTGAAAACGCGGCCGGGTCGAGATTGTCGGGCAGCCAATGCGTCGCCCAGCGCGAATAGGGATCGAGCTGGGTAAGCTTCACCCCCTCGTCATCCGCCATGAGCAGCATGTCCTTCGTTGTGATGCCGTCAGCAAGCCAGCGGCAATAATGCCATGGCGTGATGGAGATGGCATCGCAGCCTGCCAGCCGCGAGGCGCGCAGCTGCTCCTTCAGCGGCAGCGACCGCACCGTTCCCACCCACATGATCGTCGACGACTTGTCCATACTCTCCTCCTTGTCGCAGCCCGGCGCGAAGCAATGGCGCCTCAAAAACCTTCGAATACAATCTTGCCGTTCACCGAACCGGCCTCGATATGCCGGTGGGCCTGGATCAGCGCGTTCGCCGAGGCCGGCCCCAGGCGCTGCGCCAGCGTGGTTCGCACCTGGCCTGCGTCGACCAGTTCCGCCAGCTGGCGTAGAATTGCCCCTTGCTCGGCCATGTCCGGGCGCTGAAAAACCGGCCGCGCCATCATTGAATGCATATGCACGGTGATGCACTTGGTTTTCAACGTCGCGAGCGGAAACGGATCGGGATCATCGAGAACTCCGATCGACCCGAACGGCTGAACCAGATCCACGAACTGGTTCTGATGGCGCGGCGTCTGGGCCAGAGCCATGACGAGATCCACGCCCTTGAAGCCCAGCGCCTCCACCTGCGGCTTCAACGGCTGCCGGTGGTCGATGACATGGGCGGCGCCAAGCTCCCGGCACCAGTCTGCCGTCTCCGGCCTGGACGCCGTCGCGATCACCGTCAAATCGGTCAAGGCGCGCGCGAGCTGGATCGCCATGGAGCCGGTCCCCCCGGCGCCGCCGACAATCAGCAGGGTGCGTCCGTCCGAGGCCGGCTTTGGGCGGGCGCCAAGCCTGTCGAACAGAAGCTCCCAGCTTGCCAGCGTGGTCAGCGGCAAGGCCGCCGCCTGCGCAAAATCGAGGCTCTTCGGCATCGCCGCGACGATCCGCTCGTCCACAAGCTGATATTCCGCGTAGCTGCCCTGGCGAACGACCGAGCCGGCGTAGAACACGGCGTCGCCTGTCTTGAAGTTCGTCACCTTCGAGCCCGCCGCCACAACGACCCCGGCGGCGTCGTAGCCGGGTACTTTGAGCGCACCGCCCGGGTCGGCGATGCGCCTGAGCTTGGCGTCGAGCGGATTGACCGAAATGGCCCTTACTTCGACCAGAAGATCACGATCCTGCAATTCGCTCGGTCGGGACAGTTCGACGTCGACAAGCGCATCCGGCGCGTCGACGGGCCCGGCCTTGGTGAATCCGACAGCCTTCATCCGACCGCTCCTAGAACAGATTGCGGATCGAGCCGCCATCGACGCCCCAAACCGATGATGTGACGAAGGATGCCCGCCCCGAGGCGAGGAAGACGATGATGTCGGCAACCTCCTCAGGTTCGCCCATGCGCTCAAGCGGCAGTTGCCGCAGTTTCATTTCATGGTCGACCGCCTGGCGCGGCGGCATGCCGTGAACCTCCGCAAGCTTTTCCGCGAACCCGCCCGGCCGGGACCACAGCGGGCTCCAGACCGGCCCGGGCGCGACGGCATTCACCCGCACATGGGGGGCCTCGGCGCGTGCCAGGCTTTTGGTGATGCTCACCAGCGCGGTCTTCAAGGCGGCATAGTCGGCTGGAATGGTCTCAGGTTGGCGGGCGAGATCGGACGTGTTGTTGACGATCGCGCCGCGGCTTTCGCGCAGCCGAGGCAAGAGGGCGCGCGTCATGCGGATATTGCTGAGGAAATTGACGTCGAATGTGCGTTGCCAGTGCGCGTCGGTCAGCAGATCGAATGGCTGCGCGTCGACAATGCCGACATTGTTCACCAGGACATCCAGCTTGCCATTCCCTGCCGGGAAAACGTCGGTGATCCCCAGTTCGACGCCTTGCGCCGACGATAGATCGGCGACCGCGATGGTGACGCCGACGCCCGTCGCCGAGGCCGATGCGGCCGTCTCCTTCAGGCCCGCCGCATCCATATCGATAAGGCGCAGGTCCGCCCCTTCCCTGGCAAACGCCAGCGCCGATGCCCTGCCTATGCCGCTTGCCGCGCCCGTTATGAGCACGGTCTTTCCCTTCAATCCGATGTCCATGGATCCCTCAG
>JAFKFE010000806.1 GCA_017308345.1 Alphaproteobacteria bacterium
GCAAGTGTGCGGGTCATCCGGCCCTTGTTTCAAAACCTGTTACACAGGCTCCCGCCGCCAATCATCCGGCTGTTACCTGGTGCGTTTAAGTTCGTTTCATAGCAAAAAGAAAGATAACGAAGGGAACAACTGATGTTTGCGAAAATTCGCACCGCCGATGCCAATCGCCGCCCGCATGGTCCGGAGCGCAATGACCGTCGGCCGAAGCTTGCGCTCCGCCAGCGCGCCAGCGACCATCCGATGGCGATGTTCATGCTGATCGGCGCATGCGCCTTCGTCGGCATGCTGGCGGCGCCTGCCTCAGGCCCGGCTTTCGCGTCGATCAATCCGCCGGCCAATGTTATCGAGGGTGCGCAGACCACGCTCAAGACCGCCCGCCTGCCTGAACCCGCGATCGATTTTGCCTGCAAAGGCCAGAATTGGGGCGCCGAGAGCATCGATTGCCTGCGCGCCATCGCCGAGCAGTCCGGCCCGCACCGGGAGCGCGCGGTGCGCATGATCGCCAACGCGGCCCCGCTCACCAACACGCCGAACGTTTTTTAGGCCCTCCCCAGAGCGCTCCCTCCTGCGCTCAAGTCAGGCTCCCGCCGCATCGTCGGTCGGGAGCCTCTTTTTTTCGGCCCTGCCCATATTCGGGTGAGGCCGGCCTGCGAACGGTGCATTCCTCCGCTTTCGGGACTCGCGTATCTTAAGTACGCTCCGTTCCGGTTCTCGGAATACACCGTTCTCGGCTCAGCCTGCCCCGAATCTCGACAGGGCCTACGACGGCGCGAGCTTCAAGTCGGCGACGCCTCCGTTGCGATCTCGGCTCAGATGTGGACGCCGTTGTCGGTGGCGACCAGTTCGGCGACGGTCGACAGCACGCCGCGCACGTCGAGCGTCGAGAAAGGCTTTTCCAGGATATGCGGACGCTGCTGCGGCGGCAGCGCTTCGATCTCCGCCTTGGCGCCGATCATGTCGCCGGTGACCAGCACGAAGCGCTTGGCCAGCGCGGGCTGTCGCGAAAGCAGTTCGCGGTAGATCGCGATACCGCTGGTGCCCGGCATGCGCAGATCGGAAAAAACGATGTCCGGCGGCATGTGACCGTTCAACACGTCCGCCGCCGATGTCCAGCTTGCCACCACGCGCGACTTGAGACCCATCAGTTCGAGTATGTCGGACAACGAGGCAGCGACGTCCGGCTCGTCGTCGATCACCAACGCATGCCGCAGGCCGCTCGACCGCGCCGGACCTTCGCCCGGCGTGACGCCCTTGCCCTCGATCGCCGGCAACTGCACGATGAAGCGCGCGCCGTGCGGCTCGGCCTCCTCGAACCAGATGTTGCCTTTGTGGCGCTCGACGATCGATTTCGAGATCGACAGGCCGATGCCGGTGCCGACACCGACCGGCTTGGTGGTGAAATAGGATTCGAAGACGCGCGAGCGGATCGCCTCGGGGATGCCCGGGCCGTTGTCCTCGACGGAGAAGCCGGGATTGCCGTGCTCGCTGCGGAAAGTCCGCACCTTGATGCATCGTTCGCCGGCGATGCCGGCAAGCGCGTGCTGGCTGTTGATGAGGAAGTTCGCCGCGACCTGCGTGATGTGGTCGGCGTCGGCCATCGCCAGCAGCGGCCCGCCGGCGAAATCGGTGTCTATGTTGATGCCGCTGGAACGCGCGCCATAGGCGGTGACTTCGAGCGCCGCCCGCATCACCTGGTTGAGGTCCGTCTCGGCCTGCTCGGTCGGGTGCAGGCGCACCATGGACAGGAAGCTCTTGACGATACGACCGCAGCGCTCGGCGGCGGCGCGCACCTTCTCGGCGCGTACCTTGGTCTGGGGATCGCTGCCGAATTCATGCAGCAGCGTCGACTGTGCAACCACCACCGCCAGCGGGTTGTTGAGCTCGTGCGAGACTCCGGCCAGCAGCGAGCCCATCGCCGCCATCTTCTCATTCTGATGCAGCTTCTCGCGCTGGCGGTTGATCTCCTCCTCGGCCTGCAGCTTTTCGCGCAGGTCGCGGATCGAGCCGAAGATCAGGCGGCGGTCGGCGACGCGCATCTCGGTCGCGGTCAGCTCGATCGGAAAAATCTCGCCGGCGGCGTTCTGGGTGACGGTCTCCAGCCGCTGGCCGACCATGGGCGCACCGCGGCCGGCCATGTATTCGGCGCCCGAGGCATAGCCCTTGCGGTAGTATTTCGGGACGATGGTATCGAGCAGGTCCTTGCCCAGGATGGCGCCGCGCTGGAAGCCGAACATCTTCTCGGCGGCGGGATTGAACTCGATGATCGAGCCCGTTTCGTCGATGACGATGATGGCATCGAGCGAGGCCTGCAGCATGGTGCGGCGGATCACTTCGCTGACATGCGCCTCGGACGGAGAGCGTTCGATGGCGTCGCCGATGGCCAAAGCGATGATGTGCAGCGCTGCTTCTTCCTCATCCGTCCATTCGCGCTCGTCGACGCAGTCGTTGACGGCCAGCGTGCCCCAGAGGTGGCCATGCGCGAAAACCGAGACGGACAGGAACGACTTGATGTTCTGCTTCTCGAAATCGGTCCGCAGGAAACCGTCGAGGTCGCGCGTATGGCCGGAGAAGATCTTGCCTTGCCGCTCGTCCTCCTGCAGCCGCTCCAGCACTCGCCGCGTGGGCAGCGCGAGGTCGAGCGCCAGCGCCTCCGCCAGCCCATAGAAGCGCAGCGAGTCGAGCTCGCCGTCGCCCCCGAGCGTGCCGGTGGCGCGGTCG
>JAFKFE010000807.1 GCA_017308345.1 Alphaproteobacteria bacterium
CATGATGTCGGGCGGCGTCTTCTCGATGACGCTCGGCGACCTGATGGTGCTGATCGGGCTGGTCTTCCTCTTCATCGAGATCTCGAAATCGGTGCGCACGACCAATGCCTCGATCCTGGATCATCTCTTGTCGACGCTGGTCTTCATCGCCTTCCTGGTCGAGTTCCTGCTGGTGAAAGGCGCGGCGCACTCCGTCTTCTTCACGCTGATGATCATCGCTTTGTTCGACGTGCTGGCCGGCTTCTCGGTGTCGATGCGGTCGGCAAGCCGCGATATCAATCTGAACTAGTCCTCGGCGCGAAAGGTTGGCGGCCGCTTTCATCAGCAGATCGCATGGCGGAAACCAGGGTCTTCGCGACAGGGTTTCACCCCCGGGGGACGAGGTTGGGCCGTTTCCGGCTGATCTCGAAGATTTGCGACAGTGCGCAGGTGGCCGACAGATTCCTGCTGCCAAACCGCCAGCAAACTGTCAAAAGTCACTCAACCGCTGAACCAGATCGTCTCCCGCCGTCGTATTCCACCGCATGAACCTCATCGGCGCCGCGCTCCTCTTCCTCATCGCGCTCCTCTTTGCCCTGGCCGGCGTCACCCGCGCCGGCGTCTGGGCGATCGAGCGACGCTGCCCGCCGGCCGGCGCGTTCGCCGAGATCGCCGGCGCGCGCATCCACTACGTCCACATCCCGGCGCCCGACGGCGCCGATCTGCCGCCTGTCGTCTTCATCCATGGCGCCAGCGCCAACCTCAAGGACCAGATGCTGCCACTGAAGCCCCTGCTCGGGGGCCGCGCAGAAATGCTGTTCCTCGACCGCCCGGGCTTCGGCTGGTCGCGGCGTGGCGACAACGAAACCCTGGCCGCGCAGGCCGATACGATCGCCGCGCTGATGGACCGCCTCGGCATCGAAAGGGCCGTCATCGTCGCGCATTCCTTCGGCGGCGCCATCACCACGGCCTTTGCCCGCCAGCATCCTGAAAAGACATTGGGTCTGGTCTTCCTTGCGCCCGCCACGCACCCATGGCCTGGCGGCGCGACCGCCTGGTACTACAAGCTCACCGCCACGCCGGTGATCGGCTGGCTGTTTTCCGAAACGCTCGCCTATCCGGCCGGCATGCTGCGGATCGGCGATGCGACGGCTTGCGTCTTTTCACCCAACAACCCGCCGGACCTCTATCTCGAAAACGCTTCGATCCCGCTGGTGCTGCGGCCATCGGCCTTCCGCGCCAACGCCCGCGACGTCGCCCAGCTCTACGACTATGTCCTTGCCGCCTCGCCCGCTTACCACGAGATCAACGCGCCGACCGTCGTCATATCGGGCGATCGCGACAAGGTGGTCTACGCGACGGTCCATTCGGCCGGCCTCGAGCGCGACATTCCCGGCGCCGAACTGGTCTGGATCCGCAATCTCGGCCACAAGCCGGACTGGATCGCGCCCGACCTCGTGGCCGGCGCCATCGAGAAAGTCGCCGGCGCGCCGATCGACCTGCAGGCGATGGCCAGGGCCGTGGAAGGGCGGATCGCCGACGATGCCTATAACGACGGGAAATGCCCCGACATCAAAGTGCCGGACGCCGAGCTGGCGCCGGGCTGAACTCGAAAACCAAGCGCCAAGGGCGTGGAGCGTGCTTAAAGCATGTAGGTGCCGGAAGCACAGGAAGCCGGCATTTGCAGGTTGGCCTCACCCGAATATCAACACGCCCTAATGCGTGTCCGACCCGAGATACGCAATCCGCAGCATGTTGGTCGAGCCTGGCGTCCTCAGCGGCACGCCGGCCGTGACGATGACGCGGTCGCCCGGCTTGCCGAAACCTTCCTCCAGCGCGATCCGGCAGGCCCGGTCGACCATGTCGTCGAGGTCGGTCGCGTCCTCCGAGACGACGCAATGCGTGCCCCATAGCAGCGACAGGCGGCGCGCCGTGTTGAGGATCGGCGACAGCGCCACGATCGGCACTTGCGGGCGCTCGCGCGCGGCGCGCAGGCCGGTGGTGCCGGACGCGGTATAGGAGATGATCGCCGCCAGTTTCAGCGTCTCGGCGATCTCGCGCGCGGCCAGCGAGATGGCGTCGGCCCCTGTTGCCTCGGGTTCGGAACGCTGCGCGTTGATGATGCCGGCATAGGTCGGGTCCGTTTCGACCTTGGTGGCGATGCGGTTCATCATGGCGACCGCCTCGACCGGATAGGCGCCGGCCGCGGATTCGGCCGAAAGCATGATCGCGTCCGCGCCTTCGAAGACGGCGATCGACACGTCGGACACCTCGGCGCGGGTCGGCACGGGCGCGGTGATCATCGATTCCAGCATCTGCGTGGCGATCACCACCGGCTTGCCGGCGCGGCGCGCCGCGCGCGTGATCTGCTTCTGGATGCCGGGAACGGCTTCGATCGGCATCTCGACGCCGAGATCGCCGCGGGCAACCATCAGCGCGTCGGAGAGCTCGATGATTTCGGGGAGCCGGGCCACCGCCTGCGGCTTCTCGATCTTGGCCATGATCAGCGCGCGCCCGCGCGCGATCTTGCGGGCCTCGGCCAGGTCCTCCGGCCGCTGCACGAAGGAAAGCGCCACCCAGTCGACGCCGGTGGCGAGCACCGCGTCGAGATCGGCGCGGTCCTTCTCGGTCAGCGCGCCGACCGGCAGTTCGGTATCGGGCAGGCTGACGCCCTTCTTGTCGGAAATGCCCGAGCCGGCAACGACGATGCAGGTGATCGACTTGCCGTCGCTCTTC
>JAFKFE010000808.1 GCA_017308345.1 Alphaproteobacteria bacterium
GCCGCGCCGGAAGGCCATCGCGACGCCGTCGTCTGGCTGTCGGTGTCGGCCGACGGCCAAGAGATCATGAGCGCAAGCACCGACCGTATGATCAAGCTGTGGGATATCGACGGCAAGCGGCTGATCCGCGATCTGGGCGAGCACAAGGATATGGCGCGCAGTGCGCTGTTCATGCCCGACGGCAAGACCGCGCTCACCGCCGGCGACGATGGCGAGATCGTGCTGCGCCAGCTATCCGACGGCGCGGTGCTGCACGTCTTCTCCTCAGGGGCAAATGGCGGCGTCAGGCAATTGAAGATCAGCCAGGACGGCAAGCGCGCCGTCAGCGGCCACGAAACCGGTTCCGTCGTCGTCTGGGATCTGGAGAAGGGGACGGTGCTGCATGTGCTGCCGGGCCACGACTGGTCGGTGAGTTCCGTCGCCATTTCGCCCGACGGCGCCAGGGCGCTCACGGGCAGCATCGACGGCGAGCTGAAGCTCTGGGACATCGTCGCCGGCAAGCAGTTGCGCAGCTGGCACGGCCACGAGCGCGGCGCCTATGGCGCGGTCTTCCTGGCCGACGGCCACCATGCCGTGACCGGCAGCGGCGACTACACGATAAAACTCTGGGACCTCGACACGTTCAAGGAGGTCCGCCGCTTCGACGGCCATTCCGGCACGGTCTATGCGCTCGCCCTGTCTTCCGACGGCAAGCGGCTCGGCTCCGTCTCGCTCGACGGCACGGCGCGCATCTGGAACATGGACACAGGCGCCGAGATCGCCGAATTCGACCCCGGCACCGGGCCGATGTACTCGGTGGCCTTCGCCGCCGACGGCACGCTTATGACCGGCGGCATCGACCGCACCATCCGCGACTGGCCGGCGGCCGGCGGCGATGGCAAGGTGCTGTTCGCCGGGGCGCCGGAATAGCTTTTAGTTAAAGAGTATATTTCAGCACGGCCCGGCTTGCGCTATCAATTACTGTTGATTGCAAATGGGCGGGTGATATTGAGCAATTACGAATGGCCACCTAAGCCACAGACGCCGGTCTTTAGTCCGCGTGTACCGCGCCCCGGGCCAACGCTTTGCCTAGCCTTGGTCGTATTGGCAGGCTTTTTGTTGTTTGGGCCGGTGCGGAGCTACAGTGTTCAGTGGTCTATCATAAGGAAAGCTCAGGCAGCCTTCCTCGCCAAGGACTATGCCGAAGAGTTTCGCCAGCTTTCGCTGCTTGCGGATATGGGCAATCCTGACGGGCAGTCCGGTCTTGGAGTGATGTACTGGAACGGCCAAGGCGTCGCAAAAAATGAAAAGCTGGCAGTCTATTGGTGGGGTAAGGCGGCAGAGCGGGGCAAAGCGGATGCGGCGTCCTGGCTCAGCCAAGCCTATTCGCATGGCAAAGGTGTAGAAAGAAACGATCAGCTAGCCTTGAAGTATGCCAGGCAATCAGCTGACGAGGGCAATGTGAATGGGCAGTTCGCCCTCGGTGTCCTCTATGGGCAGGGCCAAGGCGTTCCCCAGAACTACCAGATTGCACTCGACTGGTGGCGAAAGGCAGCGGCCGGAGGAAGCGCCGAAGCCATATACTGCATAGGTCGTGCCTATTATCTCGGCGAAGGTGTCGAGAAGGACGACAAGCTTGCCGAACAGTGGGTGAGAAAGGCCGCCGACAAAGGCGAGCCAAACGGGCAGGGTATGCTTGGTACGCTTTACGCGCGCGGACACGGCGTAGAGCAGGATTTCAATAAGGCGTTCGAATGGTGGATGAAGGCAGCGACGAATGGCCAGGTCGATGCGCAAGCCGCTATCGGCAATGCCTACGCGCTGGGCAGCGGAGTCGGAAAGGACGATGCCCAAGCTGTCGTCTGGTACCGTAAAGCGGCTGAGCAAGGTTTCATCCCTGCGCAGTCGGCACTGGGCTCTGCTTATTCGACTGGCAAGGGTGTAGCCAGGAGCGACACAGAGGCAGTGTCTTGGTGGCTGAAGGCGGCCAATCAGGGCGACGCCTTCGCACAGACTAGTCTCGGGATTGCCTACTGGCAGGGTGCCGGCGTGACCCGAAGCGAAGTCAATGCGATGCAATGGTGGCTGAAGGCCTCCAAGCAAGGCAATGTTGCAGCCCAGCTATGGGTAGCCTACTGCTACGCCAATGGCAGAGGTGTGGCTAGAGATAGCAATGCCGCTGAAAAAATGTGGCTGGAAGTCGCAAAGACTGGCAACGCCGACGCCGAGTTTAGCCTCGGCCAACTCTATTTTCTCGGGGTTTTAGGAAAGCCGAACTACCCGGAAGCCGCCAAGTGGTTTCTGAAGGCGGCGGAACACGGCAACGCCCAAGCCAAGACCTATATCGAGATGATGAAGCAAAACGGCCAACTCGACAGCAAGACGCTGTGAGTGCATCGCCGACGATCGGCGAAAGCGGGCGTGACAGCCAATCTCCCCCTTGCGGTGTGGACATCCGGCGGGGCAAGGGTAGTGAAACGCCACGCGAGCCGAGCCGATCATGCCAGCCCTCCACCTCGTCGAAGCCTCGATCGCCGATCTGCGCCGCGCGCTGGAGGAGGGCACCGTCACCAGCGTCGAGCTCACCGCCGCCTATCTCAGGCGCATCGCCCATTACGACCGCCACGGTATGGGGCTCAACGCCGTGCCGGTCCTCAACCCTGACATGTTCGAGGAGGCGGAAAAGCTCGACAACAACCCCTACTTCCGCACCAAGCACGAGGCCGAGCGGCTGG
>JAFKFE010000809.1 GCA_017308345.1 Alphaproteobacteria bacterium
CGTGCGTGACGGCCACGCCGTAGCCGAGCCTTTTCTCCTCGAATGCCTCCGCCAGCCTCGCGGCCAGATAGTCATGGCCGCCGCATATGACTTGCGCCCGCGCCGGAATTGCCGGCAGCGCCATCAAGGCGCCGGCGACCGCCAGCCTGACCCATCGAAACGAAAAATAGCGTGCCATGGGGCACCTCCTTCGCCTTCGCATTCCGGCAAGGGAGGCACATTCGGCCGCCTCAGTGTGCCGGAAGGCTCCAGGCCGGATTGGACGTCTTCATCACGTCGCTCCTTCTGGTTTCCGGTCTGTCCTCGGGAGATCATGACTCCCTGGATTCGATATGGTGAAGCCCCACCCGCTAAACAAGGCACCCGAAAAGCCCCGGACATCGCTGCCGGCAACCCTTCGCGGCACCTGTTGTCGCCCCACAGGCAGGTTGCGGTGACGCGGCAGATCAGCTCTCGGCAGGCTCCTTCCGCGCCGCCCATTTCAGCAGGGCATCGAGCGCCGGACACAGCGCCTGTCCCCAATCGGTCAGGCGGTATTCGACCTTCGGCGGCACCTGGTGATGCACGATCCGGCGCACGATGCCGTCGGCTTCCATCTGCCGGAGCTGCTGGATCAGCATCTTTTGCGAGATCGCCGGGATAGCCCGTTCGAGGTCGGAAAAGCGCAGCACCTTGCCGCCGAACAGATGAAACAGGATCACCAGCTTCCACCGGCCCTCGAGGATGCGCAGCACGTTCTCGACGCCGACCGCCGCCGATGAAGGCGTCAGGGCCTCGGGCTTACTTTCGGGTAAGTACCTTACTTTTTCGTCGGTTCTTGTCATTTCCGCAGCATATCGCATTTTAGCGACCGGACAAGGCTGCGGACGTCAGGTCGGCAGCGGCACCATAACCGGAGACGAGACCATGACCGTAGAACTTCCTCGACCCCTGGCGAAATATTTTGCCGCCAAGAACCGGCATGACATCGAGGGGATGCTGATTGCCTTTTCGCCGGACGCGACAGTCCGGGATGAAGGCGAGACCCATCACGGTTCAGCCGCCATCCGTGCCTGGATGGAAACCACGACACGCAAATACCGGGTGACGGTCGAAATCGGCAATGCGGCGGCGAATGGCGATGCATGGCGGGTCGCCGGCATTGTCTCCGGCAATTTTCCCGGCAGCCCGGCGACGCTTCATTACAATTTCATGCTGGCCGGCGACCGGATCGAAAAGCTGGAGATCGGCGTATGACCATCCGGCAGAAGTTCGCGATCGACGGCCACGAACTCGCGGGCAAGCGCGTCTTGGTCACCGGAGGCACCAAAGGCGCGGGCGAAGCCATCGTGGACCGGCTCGCGGCGGGAGGCGCGACGGTCGCCACAACCGCCCGCTCGGCAAGCGGGACATCGTCGTCCGCGCTGTTCGTGCAGGCCGACGTGAGCACCCTGGAAGGCGCAGCCCAAGTTGCCGCGGCCACGATCGACCGGTTTGGCGGCGTCGACATCATCATTCACAGCGTCGGCGGATCGAAGAGCCCGGGTGGCGGATTTGCGGCACTCTCCGATCAGATCTGGCAGGATGAACTCAACCTCAACCTCTTGGCGGCGGTCAGGCTGGACCGTTTGCTCGTCCCTGGGATGATCAAGCAGGGCTCAGGCGCGATCGTCCATATCTCGTCGATCCAGCGCTGCCTGCCCTTGCAAGAATCCACGATCGCCTATGCGGCGGCGAAGGCCGCGCTTTCGACCTACAGCAAGGCATTGTCCAAGGAACTCGGCCCCAAGGGCATCCGCGTGAACGCTGTGGCGCCGGGCTGGATTCACACCACCGCGTCCGAGGCCATGGTCAAGCGGCTGGCCGCCCATGCGGGATCGGACGAACAGGCCGCCCGCCAGGGCATCATGGATGCGCTTGGCGGCATCCCGATCGGTCGGCCAGCATGGCCGCAAGAGGTCGCGGAACTGGTGGCTTTCCTGGTTTCGGATCGCGCATCGGCGATCCATGGCGCCGAATACGTCATCGACGGTGGTACGATCCCGACGGTCTGAATTGTCTTGTCGCCAGCGCTTCAGGCGCCAGGTATCGCCGCGGTGATCGTCGGGCTGTCCCAGCCTTCGCCAACCGACATCACGCAACTCCGGCCCTTCACATCGGACGCAACCACGGTCCAGCTGCCCTGTTTGGAAACGAAGATTTCCAGCACGACATTCGGATTGATCAGCCCGCGCCCGGCCACGCTTTCGTGGTAGTTGTCGCCAAGCGCCTTGACGATGTCTGCGCGCGGCGCGCATTGCGACCCCGCCTGCGCCTGAGCCGCCCCGGCGGACATCGCGACCGCGGCGACGATCGTCGTCGCCCATGGATATCGTATCATCCGACACCTCCCGCGCCACGTGGACCCCGGCTGCACCGGCGCTGCTCGATTGACCCGCTCGCATGGCAGGAATGCCGAATAAGACCAACAACAGGCTGTTGGTTCCATGAAGGCGCACACAGTTCGCCAAAAAGAAAAGCCCGGCGCGACGGCCGGGCTTCTCGTGTTCGATCTGGTCGGGCTCAATTCATCGTCGAAATGACGAATTCCGCGCCGCCCTTGATGCCTGCCCGCGCGCCCACAGCCGAAGGCGAGGGCGCGCAAACGGGGAACCGTCCGGCTAGTTCATCGTCGGGATGACGAATTCGGCGCCGTCCTTGATGCCGGACGGCCAGCGCGAGGTGACCGTCTT
>JAFKFE010000810.1 GCA_017308345.1 Alphaproteobacteria bacterium
CTTGGCCTGAACTTCGATCTTTCAGCAACCCCATTGCAAACCGAAATGCAATAGCGCCTTTTACGCATCCAGGCGGACCGCCGGTGCTATAAAACACCAGCTATAGCTATTAGAATTCCTAACTTGCGCGTTTGCAGGCCGCGTAGAAACATCGCCCGGTATTGAGTCTCGTAGCTTTACTGACTATGGACGGTCCGTTGGGGGGCTTGTCCAATTCGATACACCGACAAAAGTCTTAAAAAAGAGCTGGCGATTTGAGGGTCAGCGGAAGGTGAAAAAATTGTCCAACATCGACGACAAGACTGCAATCGAACTGACCGCCGACATTGTCTCCGCCTATGTCGGCAACAATCCGCTCCCCGCTTCCGGCCTGCCTGATCTGATCGCCAGCGTCAGCGCGTCGGTGCGCAAGCTCGCCGGCGGCAACGTCGTCAAGGAAGCGGTGGCGCTGACGCCGGCCGTCAATCCGAAGCGCTCGGTCTTCCCCGATCACATCGTCTGCCTGGAGGACGGAAAGAAGTTCAAGTCGTTGAAGCGCCACCTTGCGACCGATCACGGTCTGACGCCCGACGAATACCGCGCCAAATGGAGCCTGCCCGCCGACTATCCGATGGTGGCGCCCAGCTATTCGGCCACCCGCTCGGCGCTGGCCAAATCGTCCGGCCTCGGACGCAAGCCGACCGGCGGCGATGCGGCCAAGGGCAAGCGCAAGGGCAAGGCGTGAGGCTGGACCGAGGTGCTGCCTGAGGCAACGGATGACGCCGCGCCATCGTCATGGCGCGGCCATCGGAACGCCCTCGACATGTTGCGCCGCCGGGTGGCGAGGCAGTTGTCAGTCGACCCGGGCAAGGGGGTAGAATCGCGACGCGTCCTGTTTTCATTGGGGCGGCCTTCCGCCGACCTGCACGCGGCGCTCGGCGCGCTGGACGACTTCGAGCGCGCCATTCTCGAGAATGAGGACCGGGTGGTCATCGAGGCGCGACGGCTGAAATGCCTCGCCATCCTGGACCGTATTGGCGGCCCCAATAAAAAGGGTGCCTAAAATGCATGTCGCCCGGAAGTGCGCGGCGGTTCCGGGATAACGACGTGCATCAAGCAAAAATGCATGTCGCCCGGGAGTGCGAAGCGGTTCCGGGATAACGGCATGCATCAAGCAAGACTTGCAGCGCCTCGCCTGGACCCGTTTCAGCGCGGCGCGCTTCGAGCGATCCCGGAAAAAGTGGTTTCGGCTTCGCAACCGCGCAGAACAACCCGCGTCAATCGCGGGGCGGCTTGCTCGCCTCGTGGCCGTCGCTATCCTGCTCGGCGGCGAGGTTGTCCGCCTCGACGGCGGTCATTTCAAGAAAATAGACGAGCATCTGGTAGCGCGTGCGTGAAAGCATCTTCGCCAGCCTGCGCGCGATCTCCGCGACATATCTCAGCGTGCGCAGATCGTTGACCGCTTCGCCCATCGTGAGCTCCTGACATAGCCAAGTTATTGTTGGGGCCAAGTTTCTCGTTGGCGCCTCACGCACGACTCACGGCGCGGTCATAGATTTACAGTTCGCGACGAAAACCGAAATCGATTTTCGACATGCACAACGGTTGGCCTCGGAGATTCTGCCCTTTTTTATGGTAACGCCACGCAGGGTCCAAATATAAGCCGGAGCTGAACTAGAGCGTCGGACGTTCAATTGAGTCCATAGCCTGCGGCAGTGAAGAAGTTTCTGCATTCTGTCGGAGAGAAAAGATTGCAGATATCGCCGATGGCCTGCCATAGGGCATCGATGGTTCTGATGGCCTTTGCGCGCAGATGCGCCTTGAGCTTGGCGAAGGCCATTTCGATCGGGTTGAGATCGGGGCTGTAGGGCGGCAGGAAGAGCAGCCATGCGCCTCTGGCCCGGATGGCTGCCTCGGCGGCCGGGCTCTTGTGGGCAGCGAGATTGTCGAGGATGACGACATCGCCCTTTGCCAGTGTCGGAGCGAGCTGCGTTTCGACATAGGTCTCGAAGATGCGCCGGTTCATCGGCGTGTCGACGACGAAAGGGGCGGTGAGCCCATGGCAGCGCAGCCCGGCGATGAAGGTCTGTGTCTTCCAATGTCCGAACGGTGCCTTTGAGCGCAACCGCCGACCCTTCAGGCAGCGACCGCGCAGGCGCGTCATCTTCGTGGTGGTTCCGGTCTCGTCGATGAACACCAACCGATGTGGCTCAAGCCGCATCCGCGGCTGACGTTTGGCCTGCCACTCCTGACGCGCCTTGCTGATGTCGGGTCGATCTTGCTCGCTGGCCAGCAGCGTTTTTTTTGAAGCGGTAGCCGTTCCTGATGAGCCAACGTGAGATCGAGGCGGGAGCGACCTGAACGCCTGCAGCTGTAACCAACTGGGCGGCAAGCTCCGGCATGGTGATGTCGTCCTTCTCGGCCACACAACCAAGCAGGAACGCACGATGCGGCTCGAGCTTGGAATGGCGGCGGCCACCGCTGGCTTTGGGCGCCAGGCTCTCGGTCTTTCGATAGTTCCTCATCAGGATCACGACGAAGGAAACTGACACCCCAAAATGGGCCGCCGCCGCACGCCGCGAATGGCCAGCCTCGACAAACCACACAACGCGTTCACGCAAATCGAGCGAATAGGGCTTGGGCATAGCAAATCACCTCCATAAGGAAGTGAATCACAAACCCAACATCAGAGGAATCCTTCGCGATTCAACCTGAGCGTCCGACGCTCTAG
>JAFKFE010000811.1 GCA_017308345.1 Alphaproteobacteria bacterium
CCGCCAGGATGTGGTTGAGCGTCTCCCTGATCGATGGAAAGAAGCTCACGCGTTCGGCCTCGAACTCGCCGGGTTCCAGGGCAAGCACGGCGCGATATAGCCTGTCGTTCGACCACAAATTGTTGCGCGCCATGCGGCGCAGGTGCTCGAGCAGGGTCACCTTTTCAGGCTCCTTTCTCCTTACCCCTCGTATTTCTCGACCTTCTGCTCGATGGCGCCGAAGATCGAGTGTCCGGCTTTGTCCTTCATCTCGATACGCACCGTGTCGCCGAAACGCAGGAAGGGTGTCTTCGGCTCGCCGCTTTCGATGGTCTCGATCATGCGCAGTTCGGCAATGCAGGAATAGCCGGCGCCGCCCGCCGAAACCGGTTTACCTGGCCCGCCATTCAGTTTGTTGGAGACGGTGCCCGAGCCGATGATGGTGCCGGCGGCGAGCGGCCGGGTTTTCGCGGCGTGCGCGATCAGCGCCGGGAAATCGAAGGTCATGTCGATGCCGGCGTTCGCCCGGCCGAAGGGCTTGCCGTTGAGATCGGCGAGCAGCGGCAGGCTGACCTTGCCGCCGTCCCAGGCATCGCCCAATTCATCCGGCGTGACCGCGACCGGCGAGAAAGCGGAAGATGGCTTCGACTGGAAGAAGCCAAACCCCTTGGCCAGTTCCGGCCCGGTGATGGCGCGCAGCGTCACGTCGTTGACCAGCATGACAAGGCGGATGGCTTCCCTCGCCTCTTCCAGGCTCGCGCCCATCGGCACGTCATCGACGATGACGGCGACTTCCGCTTCCATGTCGATGCCGAAGGCTTCGTCGGCCATGCGGATCGGATCGCGCGGAGGAACAAAACTATCCGAGCCGCCCTGGTAGATCAGCGGATCGGTCCAGAAGCTTGCCGGCATCTCGGCGCCGCGCGCCTTCCGCACCAGTTCGACATGGTTCACATAGGCCGAGCCGTCCGCCCACTGATAGGCCCGCGGCAGCGGCGAATGCGCGTTGTGTTCGTGAAAGCGCTCCGACGGTACCGCGTTGGTCTCGAGCGATTCCGCCAACGTCGCGAGATGCGGGGCAATGCGGCGCCAGTCGTCAAGCGCGGCCTGCAGCGTCGGCACAAGGAAGGAGGCATCGGTGAACCGCGTCAGATCGCGCGAGACCACGACCAGCTTTCCGTCGCGCGTCCCGTTCTTCAGTGTGGCAAGCTTCATGCGGTTTCCTCTCCTCGCGCGGCTTTGGCGCCGTCTAGCTGTACAACAAGGCCGTCGCGGGCAATCGTCAAGTCGCCGGACCAAGTTTTCCTGACGGCGGCAGCCCAGTCGGCTTCGCCGATCGCCGGATCGTCGGCGGGAATGAGATGGTTGAGCACCAGCCGCCGCACGCCGGCGTCACTGGCGATGCGGCCTGCCTCCTCGGCCAAGCTGTGGCTGGCGAAGAGATGCTCGCGCAGCCGCGCGCCGTTGCCGGTCCTGGCGACCAGCCGCTCCACGCCCTCCTCCAGCATCGCCTCGTGGACGAGAATGTCGGCGCCTCTTGCAAAACCGGCAAGCGGTGGAAAGAAGGCCGTATCGGCGGAAAACACCACGCTTCCCCTGCCATGCTCGAAGCGCAGCGCGAAGCAGTCGGCCACCGGCGGGTGGTCGACGCGCAGCGCCGTCACCACCAGGCCGCGCTCATCCAGAACCGCCCCTTCGCCGTATTCGGTCACGGTGACCAGATCGCGGATATCCGGCCGCCCTTCGTCGACGATGCGTATCTCGATGTCGAAGTCCATCGCCTGGCAGAAATGCCGCCAGTAGTCCTGGGTACCCGACGGCCCGTACACGGGACCCCAGTTCGAGAACATGGTCGGAATGAAGATGCGAGATGAAGACCAGGTCGAGCGCCTTGAGGCTCATGCCGGCATCGACCAGGCCGCGGGTGACGCCCAGCCCGCAATCGACGACGATGCCGCGCCCACCGATCTCAAGCAGCGACGAACTCGGCCATGGACCACCCGGACGCAACGCCGGACCGCCCTTGGAACCCAGAAGCACCAGCCTGTCGCTCACTGGGCGAGCCTCAAGACCAGTCGCCCTCCGGCGTGCCGTTGAAGCGCTTCTTCAGGTCGGCCCAGCAGTCGATGTAGTTGTCCTGCAAGGTGTCGAGTTCGGCGGCGTAGCGCGTCAGCATCTGCGGGAATCGGGTCTCGAACATGAAGGCCATGGTGTTGTCGAGCTTGACCGGTTTCAGGTCCGAGCGCGAGGCCTTTTCGAATCCAGGCGCATCCGGCCCATGGGCCAGCATCAGGTTGTGCAGGCTGATGCCGCCAGGCACGAACCCCTCTTCCTTGGCGTCGTACTGGCCATGGATCAGGCCCATGAACTCGCTCATGATGTTGCGGTGGTACCATGGTGGGCGGAAGGTGTTTTCCGCCACCAGCCAACGCGGCGGGAAGATGACGAAGTCGACATTGGCGGTGCCCTCCTCGCCGCTCGGTGCCGTCAGCACCGTGAAGATCGACGGATCGGGATGGTCGAACAGGATGGCGCCGACCGGCGAAAAGGTAGCGAGATCATATTTATAGGGCGCGTAGTTGCCGTGCCACGCGACGACATCGAGCGGGGAATGGCCGATCTCGGTGACGTGGAACGTGCCGCACCATTTCACGATCAGCCGGCAGGGCGTCTCCTTCTCCTCGAACCATGCGCAGGGCGTCTTGAAGTCGCGCGGGTTGGCCAGGCAGTTGGCGCCGATCGGGCCGCGGTCGGGCATGGTGAACTTGGCGCCGTAGTTCTCGCAGACATAGCCGCGCGCCTGGCGGTCGGCGAGCTCGACCTTGAAGACGAGGCCGCGCGGCAACACGGCGATCTCGCCCGGACGAAGCTCGATAACGCCCATTTCGGTAACGAAGCGCAGCGCGCCGACCTGAGGCACGACCAGCAATTCACCGTCGGCGTTGAAGAAATGGTCGTCGACCATCGAGCGGTTGGCGACATAGACATGCGCCGCCATGCCCGATTGACCGAGCGCGTCGCCGGCCGTGGTGATGGTGCGCATGCCCGAGATGAAATCGGTCGGCTCGCCAGGCATCGGCACCGGGTTCCAGCGATATTGGCCCAGCGCAAGCTCGTGGTCGCCGATATTGGGCCCGGTATTCCACAAGGGATAGCTTGCCCCCTTGAAACGGCCGGTGTGTTTTACGCTCGGGCGAATGCGGTAGAGCCAGGAGCGCTCGTTGGTGCCGCGCGGCGCGGTGAAGGGCGAGCCGGAGAGCTGCTCGGCATAAAGCCCATAGGCCGGCCGCTGCGGCGAGTTGCGTCCCTGCGGCAGCGAGCCGGGCAGCGTCTCGGTCTCGAAATCATTGCCGAAGCCCGGCATGTAGGAAAAGCCCATCCGATCCTCCCTGATCCGAGTCACACCACTTTGGGGCGCCGGCGTTGTTGACCAAACTGGTTTCATTTGTAACCATTGAAAATGTAACTATCAACGCCGCAGCGTCGACGAGTTCATGCCATGGAACCGGAAATCCTCGAGCTCGAAAGCTTCCTGCCTTATCGGCTCTACCGCCTTGCCGATACCGTCAGCCGCGAGTTCTCGCGCATCTACAAGGAGCGCCATGGCCTGACGCGCCCGGAATGGCGCACGCTCTCCGGCCTCGGCCAACAAGGCACGATGAGCGCGACAGAGCTTGGTGAGCAATCCGCGATGCACAAGACAAAAGTGTCGCGAGCGGTGGCGGAACTCGAGCGGCGGCGCTGGCTGACGCGCACGCCCGACGAGAAAGATCGGCGGGTCGAGCACCTGGCGCTGACCAAGGCGGGGCTCGCCGCCTATCGCGAAATGGTGCCGTTGGCGAAGGCGTTCGAGAGGGAACTGCTGGCGAGGTTGAGTGTGGAGGAACGCGTGGCGGTTGTCGGCGGGGTAGCGGCGCTGGAGGCGACTTTACGCCAAAGCTAGAGTGCTGAGCCGTCTGGGAACAGAACTATAGACGTGTTGCCGTGGCCGATGTGCAACCGACCACTCGAGTGATTAAATCTCAGGTGGCTTAAGAACGGCGCGTCTAGCCCACTTGGTATTGCCGCAGCCTTCAGCATCATATCTATTTCCAGGATGGTCTTGTGAAATACCTTCTCAACTTCGGATGTACGTCGGCTTCGCTCCGAAAATAGCGACCGCTGCAGTAGATCAGGTCTGCGTTTGGCCACCTCGGCGAATATCTGCCTCAGTTCGTGATGCGGCCGCCCATCCAACCGCTCCAAGGCCGCTACGAGCGGCTCAAGCAGGCGATGTTGCCTGTCCACGCTGGCAAAGGCCTACCAATCCATCACCACCTTGCCGGAACTGCCGCTCCGCATCGCGTCGAACCCCGCCTGGAAATCGTCGATGCCGATGCGGTGCGTGATCAGGCCCGAAACATCCAGCGGCCCCTGCACCAAAGCGATCATCTTGTACCAGGTCTCGAACATCTCGCGGCCGTAGATGCCCTTCAAGTGCAGCATCTTGAAGATGACCTTGTTCCAGTCGATCTCG